>CAYQQT010000218.1:0-6677 GCA_964419375.1 uncultured bacterium | reverse complement strand
CGGCAGCGGACGCGCGTGGCGCGACGCGACCACGGCGGCGCCGTCGCCGGCCACGATGACGGGCTCGGTGAGCCGCTCGGCGAGCGCAGCGGGCGTGAGCGCCAGGTAGTCCCATTCCCGCCGCATCCCGCCCTCCTGCCAGCGGTAGAGCGACGCGTAGACCTCGTTGCGCCGCGCCGCGATCACGGCACACACGGGCAGGCAGGCGAACGGTACCGCGGCCGCCATGGCATCGAGGGTGGGGACGGCGGCCACCGGCACGGACAGCGCGAGGGCGAGGCCTTTCATGGTGCTCACCGCCACGCGCAGGCCCGTGAAGGAGCCGGGGCCCACGGCGACGGCGAGGCCGTCGAGGTCCCGGGGCGTCCATCCCGCGTCGCCGAGGACGCGGTCGATGGTGGCGAGCATGCGCTCGGAGTGCGTGAGGCTGACGTCCAGCACGTACTCGGCGACGAGGCGCTCGCCGTCGAGTAGCGCCACGCCGCCCGCCAACGTCGACGCCTCGAGCGCCAGGACACGCATAAGGGCGAGTCTAGCACCGCTTTGCGGGGCCGATGGACGGCGGGGCGGCGTCGAGGAGCCGACGGCCGTGCGATAATGCGCCGAGGAGGACGTCGATGAGCGCCGCGCCGAAAAAAGATCCCGCCGCCGTCGAAGCGGAGGTTCGCGAGAAAATCCACCTCGAGATCCTCAAACGCACCGGCGCCTATCACGCCAACGATCACGTCCTGCTGCCCTCGGGTCAGCACACCACGGAGTACATCGAGAAGACGCTCGTCACGATTGAACCGTCCTTCACGGAAGGCCTCGGCGCTGTTATAGCCAAGCACTTCGCGCAGTGGCCGGTGGACGCGGTGCTCTCGACGGGCCCGGGTGCCCTCATCCTGTCGCACTGCGTTGCGCGCGCCCATCCCTCCCGTCCGATCGTCGTCTACGGCACCAAGGGGCTCGCGGGCGGCAAGCGCCGGGTGTCGCTGCCGGTGGAGTTCAACCGTCTGCTGCGCCAGGGCACGAAGGTGCTGCTCATCGAGGATCTCGTGTCCACGGGCTCCACGCTGAGCCTGTTGATGGACCTCGTCGAGCAGGTGGGCGCCCACGTCGTCGGCGTCGGCTGCCTCTGGCGGCGCACGTCCGTCGACCTGAACGGCAAGCCGACGTTCAGCCTGGTTAGTAGAGATTTCCCCACCTATGATCCGGCGGAATGCCCCCTCTGTCGAAAAGGCGTGCCACTCAACGAGGAGTTTGTTCGCCGCCGTAGCTCCCGCCGCCCCTCCTCGATCCAGGAGCCCAAGGCGCCCTGAGCGACCTCAGGGGGTTACGCTCCCCTGCCCGTCCGTTAACCAGCGGCACGGCACTTGCTTTAGCAGGGTGTATGAATGCCATTGCAGGAGTGCCAGCCATGAGAAAGACAGCGACCGTAGCCTCCGTCCTCGTGGCAGCGCTGCTGTGGTGTGCCGCCGCTTCGGCGGAGCCCGTTGCCGTGCGCTATACCGAGGGCGTGCTGCGGGCGTTTCCCGTGCTGCGCTCCGTGACGGGCGAGAAGCTGGCGCAGGGCGATCTCGTGCAGATCGCGCGGGGCGACCGCGTCGAGAGCCACATGGTGTTCAAGTTCAAGGACGGCTCGCTCTACGACGAGACCGTCGTCTTCTCGCAGAACGACGTCTTCGTGCTGCAGTCCTACCGCCTCGTACAGCGCGGGCCCTCCTTCCCCGAAAGCATGGACGCCTTCGTCGATCGCGAGAGCGGCCGTTATACCGTGCGCTACAAGGCCGACGAGGACAGCGCGGAAGAGGTGATCACCGGCAAGTTCGAGCTGCCCACCGACACCTACAACGGGCTGCTCACCACGCTCATGAAGAACCTGCCCACCGGCGAGTCCAAGACGGTGCAGATCATCGCCTTCACCCCCAAGCCGCGTCTGGTGAAGATGCTACTGGCGCCGACGGTCCAGGACGCCGTGATGGTGGGCGAGACGGCGATGACCGCCACGCGCTTCATGATCAAGCCGCAGCTCGGACTGTTCGCCTCCCTGCTCATCGTCGATCTGCCCGACGTGAAGTGCTGGATCGTGGAAGGGGAGGCTCCCGCCTTCCTGAAGTTCGAAGGCCCGCTGTACTTCATGGGTCCCATCTGGCGTATCGAGTGGATTTGACTCATTAGATGGGGGCCTCGAAGGGCCCCCCAAAGCCCCCCGGGCGCTCGGCAAGCGCCCCGGCACAGCCGTGGCGCTCCTCGATATCCGATATTCCGAAGGTCCTAGCCCCCTACATCTAGGGACCCGGGGGCGCCACACCCCTCGCGGCGCTCGGCCCTGTCGGCCCCTGCCGTGGCGGCAGGGCCGAACCATCTGTGCAATCCTCGCTGGCAATGACCGAGCGCCGAGCCTACCTGCTGCTCCTCCTCGTCATCCTGTTCTGGGCCGGCAACTTTCCACTGGGCAAGCTGGCCCTCCGCGAGCTGGGGCCGCTGGCGCTCACGGGCGCGCGCGCCCTCGTCGCCGCGCCCCTGCTACTGGCGATGGCGCGCCTCACGGCGCCGTTGCAGCGGCCCCTCGTGCGTCGCGACTACATCGCCTTCGTCGTGCTCGGCATGACCGGTCTCGTCGCCAACACGACGGTCTGGTACTGGGGGCTGGCGCACACCACGGCCCTGAACGCCGGCATCCTCGGCGCCGCCTCGCCTATCTTCGTGGCCGTCGGCGCCGCGCTGCTCCTGGGCGACGCCCTCGGCCCCCGCAACTGGCTCGGCATCGCGCTCAGCGTGCTGGCGGTGCTGGTCACCGTGTCCAAGGGCTCGGTGGAGGTGCTCACCTCCTTCGCCTTCAACCGCGGCGACCTCGTCATCCTGCTCTCCCAGACGGCGTGGGTGACGTACTCGCTGTACAGCCGCGCCGCCGCGTCCACCCTGCCCCCTGTGTGGATCATGGCGGGCGCGCATACGGCGGCCGCCATCGTCCTCGTCCCGCTCGCCGCCGCCGTCGAGCATCCCTGGCGGGTGTGGAACGCGGCGCCGGTGGGCTGGGCGGTCGTCCTCTACGGCGCCATCCCCGTCACGGTCGGCCATATCTGGTTCTTCGCGGTGATCCGCCGCATCGGCCCCGGGCGCGCCGCCATCTTCCTCAACCTGATGCCGTTCGTGGTGATCGTGCTCTCGTGGCTGATCGTGGGCGAGCCCGTGCACGGCTACCATCTGGCGGGGGCAGCGCTCGTGATGGCGGGGGTGTTCCTGGCCACGCGCTGACGAGCGGCCGACGTGGCGAGTGTTACTCTCAGTCGCCTGGAGCATCTCGGAGTATCGAGGAGCGCCACGGCTTTGCCGGGGCGCTGCCGAGCGTAACGGGGGGCTTGGGGGGCCCTTCGAGGCCCCCCATCTTATGGAGGCAGCCCATGGCACAGCGAACGATCGAGCAGGAATACGCGCAGGCGCGGCCGAAGTCGAAGGCGCTCTACGAGCGGGCGCTGCGCCTCATGCCGAGCGGGGCCGCCCACGACGGGCGCGTCTTCTCACCGTTCCCGTTTTACGTCGACCGCGCCGACGGCGCCTACAAGTGGGACGTCGACGGCCACCGCTACATCGACGGCTGGAGCGGGCACGGCGCGGTCATCCTCGGCCACAACCATCCCGCCATCGTGGCCGCCATCCGTGAGCAGGCGGGCAAGGGCACGCACTACAGCGCCGGCTCCGAGCTGGAGCTGCGCTGGGCCGAGCTCATCCACGCCATCGTCCCCGGCGCCGAGCGCGTGCGCTTCACGATGACGGGCACGGAGACGACGGCGCTCGCCCTCCGCGTGGCGCGGGCGGCCACCGGCCGCACCAAGATCGTCAAGTTCCGGGGCCATTTCCACGGCCTGCACGATTCCGTAATGGCGGCGGTCAAGGATCCCTTCGAGCTCCCGGCCTCCGCCGGCGTCCCCGAGGAGACCGTAGCCCAGACGCTCGTCGCGCGCTGCAACGACATCGCCCAGGTCAAGGAGCTGCTCGACGAGCACCAGGTGGCGGCGGTGATCCTCGAGCCCGCCGCCTCGCGATCGATGACGGTGCCCACCAACCCCGCCTTTCTCAGGGCACTGCGCCAGCTCACGCGCGAGCGCGGCGTCGTGCTCGTCTTCGATGAAGTCGTCACGGGCTTTCGGCTGGCGCCGGGGGGCGCCCAGGAATACTTCGGCGTCACCGCCGATCTCACGTGTCTGGCCAAGGCGGTGGCGGGCGGGCTGCCCGGTGCTGCGCTCACCGGGCGCGCGGACCTGCTCGACGGCGTGGCGTTCTCCGGCGACGCCAAGCGCGACCGCACCAGGCGCGTGGCCGACCAGGGCACGTACAGCGGCACCCCGCTCCTCGCCGCCGCCGGCGTCGCCGCGCTCGAGATCTTGAAGACGGGCGAGGTGCAGAAGAACCTGAACCGGATCGGTGACCGCCTTCGCGAGGGGCTGAACCACACTCTGAAGACCCGCGGCGTACGTGGCTGCGCGTACGGCCTTTCCTCGATCGTGCGGGTCTTCCTGGGCGCGGATGCGGCTGAGCTCGGCGTCGACTCCTACCAGGCGGACGAAGCGCGCCTCGACCGCGGCATGGGTGCCCTCGGCGCCGGCCTGCACCTCGCCATGCTGAACAGGGGCGTGGATTTCAACCGCGGCTCCGGCATCACCTGGCTGAACGCCGCCATGACCGACAAGGACATCGACTTCTGGGTAAACGCCTTCGACGGCGCGCTCGTGCGCCTCAAAGAGGAAGGCGCGCTGCCGTAGGAGCCTGTCGGTTATCGAGGAGCGCCACGGCTTCGCCGGGGCGCTGCCGAGTGTGGGGGGATTGGGGGCCGTCGAGGCCCATCTAAATCGATCGCTTGAGGGGTCCGTCGAGGCCCCCCATCCAACTAAATCACTTGCTCTTCTGCAGCGGCCGCGTTTTTGGCGAGGCGGGCTTCGGCTTGGCGTCGTCCTTGAGCAGGCCCTTCACCTCGTCCATGAACTGGTTGATGTCCTTGAACTGCCGGTAGACGGAGGCGAAGCGCACGTAGGCGACCTGGTCGAGCTTCTGCAGGTGCTCCATCACGAGATCCCCCAGCTCGAGGGAGGAGATCTCCTTTTCGGCGCGCTCGTGCAGCCGCGCCTCGATGTCGGCCACCACGTCGTCGACCGCCTGCACCCCCACCGAGCGCTTCTCGCACGCCTTGAGGATGGAGCCGCGCAGCTTCTGGCGGTCGAAGGGCTCGCGGCGGCTGTCGCGCTTGACCACGTGCGGGAGCACGTCCTCGATGTACTCGTAGGTCGTGTAGCGGCGATGGCACTTCAGGCACTCGCGGCGCCGCCGGATGAACTCGCCTTCCCGACCCACGCGAGAGTCGACGACCCGATCTTCCGTGTGACCGCAGAACGGGCATTTCATCGGGCCTGCTCTCCTTTCACGCCGGTCACGTGCGTCCGGGGTACAGCGGGAAGCGGCTCGTCAGCTCCTGCACCTGGCCGCGCACCTTCGCCTCCACGGCTGCCGAGCCGGGGCTCGACAGCACGGCGTCGATGAGGCCGGCGATCTCCGCCATCTCCGGCGCTTTCATGCCGCGCGACGTCATGGCGGGGGTGCCGAGGCGGATGCCGCTCGTCACCATCGGGCTGCGCGTCTCGAACGGGATCGTGTTCTTGTTCACCGTGATCCACGCGCGGTCGAGCGCTTCCTGGGCGTCCTTGCCCGTCACCTTCTTGTCCGACAGGTCGAGCAGGATGAGATGCGTGTCGGTGCCCCCCGTCACCAGCCGGTAGCCGCGCGCGAGGAGCGCCTCCGCGAACGCCTTGGCGTTGGTGACGATCTGCTGCTGGTAGGCGCGCCACTCCGGCGTGAGCGCCTCGCGAAAGGCCACCGCCTTGGCGGCGATGACGTGCATGAGGGGGCCGCCTTGCACGCCCGGCATCACCGTCTTGTCCAGCGCCTGCGCGTGCTCACGGCGGCACATCACCATGCCGCCGCGCGGGCCGCGCAGCGTCTTGTGCGTGGTGGTGGTCACGAAGTCCGCGATGCCGACGGGCGAGGGATGCAGGCGGGCGGCCACGAGGCCCGCGGGGTGCGCGATGTCGCACATGAGCACGGCGCCCACCTCGCGCGCGATCTCGCCGAAGGGCGCGAAGTCGATGGCGCGCGGAAAGGCGGAGCCGCCCGCGATGATCAGCTTGGGCCGGTGCTGGCGCGCGAGATCGCGCACCTGGTCGAGATCGACGCGCTCGGTGTCCTGGCGCACTCCGTACGCCACGATGGAGTAGAACTTGCCCGAGTAGTTCACGGGGCTGCCCGCGGTGAGATGGCCGCCGTGGGACAGGTTGGGACCCAGCACGACGTCGCCCGGCTTGAGCGCGGTGAAGTACACCGCCATGTTCGCCTGCGCGCCCGAGTGCGGCTGCACGTTGGCGTGCTCGGCGCCGAAGAGCTCGCGGGCGCGCGCGATGGCGAGGTTCTCCACCACGTCGACGACCTCGCAGCCGCCGTAGTAGCGGCGGCCCGGGTAGCCCTCCGCGTACTTGTTGGTGAGGACGGAGCCCGTCGCCTCCAGCACCGCTTCGGAGACGAAGTTCTCGGAGGCGATCAGCTCCAGATTCCGGTTCTGCCGCTGCGCTTCCTCGCGCAGCGCCTTGGCCACCTCGGGATCGACGTCAGCCAGCCGTAACATCGACGACGTTCTCCTTGCGCGTGCC
>CAYQQT010000217.1:0-6689 GCA_964419375.1 uncultured bacterium | reverse complement strand
ACGGCGCGGAACGGCCAGCGATGGAAGACGGCCGCGTTCACGAGCGCCGCCGCGATGAAGAGCAGCTTGAGCTGGAACGCGGGATTCGTCGCGAACTCCGTGGCGTGGGCGGTGAACATCATGACACCGGTGGGCACGACCACGAGCAGGCTCGCGCGTGCCCAGCGCAGCAGGTGGCGCGCCATCCCCGCCACGGGCAGGTCGCGTGAGAGCCCGAGCAGCCGCAGATCGAACATGAAGGCGGAGCCGACGAGGACGATGAACCCGAGGATGTGCAGGATCTCCACGGTGGGGTACAGCCACATCCATTGCCGCATCGCCACCGCGAGGCTGGTGGACTCGAGCCACACCTGCCACGCAGCACCGGCGGGTGGATGCATCAGCGCAGCTCGACCGTCTTCCCCTCGATGGTGATCCGCTCCGCGCGCATTTCCTGCGGGTCGCCGCGATGCTGGTAGCCCACCACGGTGGCCTGGGTGCCGGGCTTCAGCATCTCGCGGGGCAGGCCGCGGTTCTCCATGCGCGACGGGGGCGCGAGGACGACCGACCACGTCTTGCCCGGCGTCTCCAGCGCGATGTGACCGTGCGGGTGCTCGTAGCCTGCTTCCTTGATGACGCCCGTGACGTTCAGCGGCTTGCTGGAATCGTAACTGCTCCAGCCATGATGGGCGGCGGCCGCCGCCGGCACCAGCGTGACGAGCGCGAGCGCGCCCAGGATCCTGCGTGTGCTCATCGTGCCTCCTCCAACATTGATCGCGCCGGATCCATCTTACCGGACGGTCAGGCGTTGCGCGTGTGGGCGGCGCCAGCGTGCTCGGCGGGCGTGGGTTGGGGTTCGGGGTCCGGGGACTCGTTTCCCGCTCACTCGGACCGGACGTGGCGTGGCGATGGAGCCCAGCCGCCACGGGTCCGAAGCGGCCACCATCCACGTGGTCCCAGGACCCCGAACCCCAACCCACGCCCGCCGAGCACGCCGGACTGACGGGCGCTAGACGGTCAGCACGATCTTGCCGAACTGCTTGCCGTCGGCGAGCCGTTGCTGAGCGGCGGCGCCGTCGGCGAGAGGCACGACCTCGTCGACGATGGCCTTCAAGCGGCCGGCGAAGAACAGGCTCATCACGTCGTGGAATTCCTTACGGTTCGCCATTGTCGAGCCGATGATGTGCAGCTGCTTCCAGAAGACGAGGGGGATGAGTGTTTCGCCGATGGGCCCGGTGGTGGCGCCGCAGGTGACGAGGCGTCCGCCCCCCTTGAGGACTCGGATGGACTGCTTCCAGGTGGCGGCGCCGACGTTCTCGATGACGACGTCCACGCCGCGCTTGGCGGTGTGCTCGGAGACGGCCTTGGTCCAGTCGGAGTCTTTGCTGTAGTTGATGCCGACGTCGGCGCCGAGGGCCTTGGCTTTGTCGAGCTTGGCGTCGCTGGAGGACGTCACCAGCACGCGGGCGCCGCAGAGCTTCGCGATCTGGACGGCGGTGGACGACACCCCGCCGCCCACGCCGATGATCAGCACGTCCTGGCCCGGCTTCACCTGCGCCTGGGTGACCACCATGCGCCACGCGGTCATGTTGGTCAGGATGAACGAGGCCGCGTCCGTGTAGGAGACGTGGGCGGGAAGGGGCAGCACGTTGTCGGCGCGCACGGCGACCAGCTCCGCGAGCCCGCCCGGCTTGTGCTCACCGAGGATGCCGTAGCGCACGCAGAGGCTGTCCTCGCCCTGCATGCAGAACTCGCAGCGGCCGCAGGTGAGGTTCGGATTGACGGCCACGCGCGTGCCCGTCTTGACGTCCTTGACGGCGGAGCCGACGTCGACCACGTCGCCCGCGATGTCGCAGCCCGTCCAGAAGGGCAGCGGCGTCTTGAGGGCGGGGATGCCCTCGCGCACGAAGATGTCCAGGTGATTGAGCGCGCACGCCTTCACGCGCACGAGGACTTCGTCCGGACCGACCTTGGGGTCCGGCACGTCGCGCAGCGCGAGGACGTCCGGACTTCCGAATTTTTCGAACGCCAGAGCTTTCACGAGTTGAACTCCTTGATGAGTGTTGGCAGCCGCGGGTCGTCCAAGTCGGGCTGATAGGGCTGATAGAGCGCGGTGCGGTCCAGCAATCCCTCGTAACGTTTCTTGAGCTGGGCGCCGATGGTGTCGTAGGTGCCGGTGACGGCGTAGGTGTCGAGCATCTCGTCCGTGATGAGATCGGCCATCCCCTTCCAGTCACCCTCCACGGACTTGCGGTGCAGGTGCGAGATGATGTCCTGCCAGCCGTGCGCGGCGAGCACGGGCGCGTACGTCCGCGTGGAGGCGTAGAAGGCGATCTGCTGCTTGACCGACTGCTTGTTGGTCTGCAGTTCCTGCTCGGTGTCGCCCACCACCACGAAGCTCGAGGTCGTATACGTGAAATCGGCGCGCGTCCGCTTCGCCGCCGCGAGTCCTTCGTTGACGGCGGGCTGCACGTATTCACGCAAGTATTTGGGGCTATTGAAAGGATGCACGTGCAGCCCCTCGCACACCTCGCCCGCGATCCGGCACATGAGCTCGTTCACGCCCGCGATGTACACGGGGATCTTCGGGTGCTGGATCGGCCCCGGGTTGAAGAAGGGCGTCATGAGGTCGAAACGGAAGAACTGTCCCTTGAAGTTGAGCTTGGTCCCGTTCTGCCAGCAGTCCCAGATCGCGCGCAGGGCGAGCACGATCTCGCGCATCTTCGGCCCCGGCGACTCGAACTTCACCGAAAAGCGGCGCTCGTTGTGACCTTTGACCTGCGAGCCGAGCCCCAGGATGAAGCGCCCGTCGGAGGCCTTCTGCAGATCCCAGGCGATCATGGCCAGGATCATGGGGCTGCGGGGGAAGGCGACCGCGATCGACGTCCCCAGCTTGATCTTCTTCGTGAGCGTGGCCGCGATGGCGAGGGGCAGGAAGGGGTCGTGCTGCGTCTCCGCGGACCAGAGGCAGTCGAAGCCCAGCGCTTCCACCTTGCGCGCGTAGTCCGGGATCGACTTCAGATCGTGGGTCAGCATGCCGACGTCGAGTTTCACGGGCGCTCTCCTTTGGGGCGGATCTTACTCCGGCCTCGCTGGGGTAGCCATTGTATCGGAGCGCCTGCCGGTGCATGTTTGGTGGGCTGGTCAGATGGTGTTCGGGCGATCAGGTCCAGATCGACGAGGGCGTGAAGCCCGACGAGCATGTCGCGACCGAGGGCAGGTTCTTACTGCGTACCGAAGCGGTCCGGCGCGCTCGAACAGCTGAGGATACGGGAGAAATCATGCGGTCAACCCTGACCCGCACCACCGCCGCCATCGTGCTGGTCGCCGCCGTCGCAGCGGCTCAGCCCGCCGAGGTCCACCACATCCATGGCCTGGCGTTCGATCGCCGCGATCCGACCATCCTCTATATCGCCACGCACACCGGCCTGGTACGAGTCGGCGGCGATGGCGTTCCCGCTTCGGTCAGTGTGCAGTCGTTCGACTTCATGGGTTTCACGGTGCATCCAACCGATCCTGCGCTAATGTTCGCGAGCGGCCATCCCGACATTCCCACGTACCAGCGCGAACGGGTCGGGAATCTCGGGCTGTTGCTGAGTCGCGACGGCGGCCGCACGTGGCAGTCGGTCGCGCTCAGCGGCCGTGCCGACTTCCATGCCCTGACGTACAGTCCAGGAGACGGCGGTGTCCTGTTCGGCTGGACAGCCGTGGAAGGTCCTGCGTTGTACCGCGTCGACGTTGGCTCTTGGCGTGCGGAACGTCTGCCGGCGACCGGGCTGTCCGATGTTCTCTCGCTAGCCGCAAGTCCAGGGCCCAAGGGCCGTTTGCTGGCTGGCACTCGCGCGGGACTATTAGAGAGTCGTGACGCAGGCCGCTCATGGTCGCGGATGGCCGCGTTCCGTGCGTCCGGCGCTGTGCCCGCGGTCGCCTTCCATATGACCGAGCCCCAACGGGTGTACGCGTTCGCAGCCGACGCCGGCTTACTGCGCTCTGACGACGCCGGCGACCATTGGCGCACCACGGGTCAGCCGGGGACCGAAGGCGCCGTCGTCGCGTTGGCGATCGGATCTGGGCAGCACGTCGCCGTCGCGACGTCCAGCGCTGACGTCAGCCGCTCGGCGGACGGCGGCGAGCAATGGCGGCCCGTGCTCCGCCGCGGCCGCCCGCCGACGCGATAGGAATGGCGCACATCCGGCTGAACGACGAGCAGCATCACGCATCATTCGCAGAGTACCGCGCGAGCGAAGGAGGATGATCGGCGATGATGGACGGCTCGATGGCCTCGATGATGGCCGGGATGTCGGCTCTGGGCCCTGGCGGGGCTCCTCGTCGTCAAGGCGGTCCGTCGCTCGCGGTGACCGCGGCCCGCCTGTCGGCGATCGCGTTGCCGTTGAATTTCGCCTGGGAACTGCTCCAGGCACCGGGGTATACGTCGATGGGCGACACCTGGCTGGAAGGTCTGCTCGTGTGCGCGCGGGCCACGCTCGGCGACGGCGTGATCTTTTTGGCGCTCTTCGGGTTCGGTGCGTTCCTTTTCGGGCGCCACTGGTTCGTCCCTCCGCGGATCGGCCGCTACGCCCCAATTGTTGGGATGGCTGTGGCCATCCAAATCGCGGTTGAAACGGTAGCCCTCGCGGCCGGCCGCTGGGACTACGCTGCCTGGCACCCGCGCGTCTTCGGTGCTGGATTGCTGCCGATCCTCCAGGCGGTCGTGCTCGTTCCGCTGACGTTCATGCTGCTCGCGCGCTGGCACTCAAGGGGCGCGCGACTATAGTGTTGAAGAAGACTACCGACGTGATACTCGATCGCGGATTCCGTTTTCTGACACCGACGCGACGATCTCTCGTCGTGGTGCTCAGCGTCCTTCTCGTACCCAATCTGCTCTCGGCGCAGCCGCTTTGCACGACCGCGACGACGACAAGGAACATTTCGCATGCAGAAAGCCGTAGATGCCGCGGACGCGTGAGGTGATCTACCCACGCGGCTACTCGCTAGCCGCAAACGATTACCCTATTCCACTCGTCCCGCCCGATCGGAGAGACTAGACCGGGAGGAGGCGTCGTCGGCCGGACGCATGCGCAATAGGCCGATCAGAACGCCATCCGAGGTGGTGACGAGGGCCTGTCGAATGCCCTGCTTCTTGAAGTACTCCGGCATCTCCCCGATCCGTAGATGTGGCCTGAAGGTCACCGGCGCCGGCTCCATCACTTGCTCCACAGTCGCAGGATCGGCGCTCGGCACCTCAGCGTCGACCACGCCCAACACCACCCGCTCCGCATCGAGGACCACGGCCACCTCCCACTCTCCCGCGCGCATGCGATCGCGAACGTCAGCGGCGCGCTCATCCAGCCGGCATGTCGCAACGTCGCGCAGGGCGACATCCGCCACGCGCGGAATGTGTGCCTCCGTACCTTCGCGCGGCAACCCAGCAGCGAACCAGTCCGCCTTGCCGGCCTGATAGCGATACACATCTGTGAAGGCGAGCGTGGCGAGCCGCGACGCGGCTCGTGCGCTCATGTCTCACTGATAGTCGTGGCAGTAGACGATGACAGGCCGCCGCGAATCGAGCTGTTTGACAATGTCGCGGCGGAACATTTTCAGAGGAATGCTGATCGCCCCCGGGAGGTGTTCGGCCTCGTATTCTTTCGCTCCCAGGACGTCGACGAGTTGTGCCCCCTGCGCAACGAGATTCAGGACACCGTAGCGGTCAATCAGTTTTGGCATGATACGTTCCCTTTGCTCCGTCACCGTGCCGGGGGCGGCGCCGCGGAAGGCGGCGAGCCCTTAGCCGTTGCCCGAAAGCCAAGACGATTCACGGCCTCGACCATCTGCTCAACCGTAACTTGCGCGGGATCGAACGTGACGACGGCCTCCTTCGCCTTGAGGCTGGCGTCTGCTCGACTCACACCCTTCAGCCCTTCCAGGGCCTTCTTGACCGCGATGGGTCAAGTACCTCAGGTCATTCCGTCGACTGCAAGGACGATCGTCGAAGTCGCCGCCAACGCGGTGTTCGCGACCAGCGCAAGAGCAAGGAGAAGGGTCAGAACGAATCCTAGCCGGCTCATCGCATTGTCCCCATGTCGTGGCCTGTGTCAGGCTCATCGCCGCTCATGACGCGTGCCAGCAGATCAGAAGTGAACTCCGGAAACCGGTCGACCACGATGGAGGTCGTCACAACAACGCTTGCCATCACGAGCAAGACGAGCGTGACACGACCTGCCATCTGGCACGCGAGCGCCGCACAGCGCCGCCGCTCGCGGAAGTACAGGACGAAGCCCGGGACGATGCCGATGATGCCGGCCGGGATCAGGAACCCCCTGTAGCGCATCGTCACGGCCATGAACGCCCCGCTGCCGAGCCCGAGTACGATGACTGCCAGTGGCAGCAGGCAGCAGAGAGACGACAACAGCGCTCCGACCCATGCGACGACACCCGCTCCCAATGACTGGAATCTCATGGCGCAGGTCCTCCTACACGGCCTCGGCGGCAAACGCCCCGTACTCGATGGTCAGCCGCCAACTACGACCGCAGCAGCGTATTGTGTCGCCTGGCTTCACGCTCTCCGGGAGCGTTATGACTTCATCGCAGTCGGGACAACTCACCCGGTAGGCGAGGCTCGCTGACCAGCCGGTGGCGTCCTTGCGGACGCGAAGAGCGTGACCCGCGCAGTGGGGGCACTCCACCAGCTGCCCCGACTTCACACCCTCGGG
>CAYQQT010000216.1:0-6694 GCA_964419375.1 uncultured bacterium | reverse complement strand
GACGGCTTCTTGCCCTTCCGCGCCCTGGCGGTGGGCGCCGGCGGCGCCGGCGGTGTCTTCGGCAGCTTCCAGCCCTTCTGGTGCGCGATGCGCTCGCCCTGCTTGAGGACGAGCAGGTCGACGAGGCGCGCGTGGGGATTGCGCAGCAGCATGAGGTACTGCTCCCAGTACCTGGGCGACATCGCGAGCGTGCGCATGCGGTCGAGGGCGAGGGCGAGCGCGGAGCGATCCCCCTTCTTCGCGGCAAGGCGAAGATCCGCGATGATCTTCTGCGCGCTGATCCGCAAGGCCGGGGTGCGCGCGGCCACCGTCACGCCCTGCCCGAGAGCTCGCGACGCACCAGGTACATCCACGCCGGCACCGCATGCGAGCCACACACAGACGTCGGAAGAATGGGCAGCCCCGCGCTCATCGCCCGGATGCTACACCGAAAAGAGCTCGAGAGACCGCGCGCTGCGGAAACGGCAGTACGCGAGGCGGCCGGGGCACTGATGGTGGCCGCGGAAACAGCGGCGGCCGCGGCGGCAGGAGAGCGGCGCCGGCAGTGAACGGTAGTGCGCGACGGGGCGGGGGCGTCACGAGGAGCCGCCGCGACGAGGCAGAGAGCGGCGGCCCCTCGTGGCGCCCCCGCCCCGTCGCGCACGGGTACGGGCAGGACGCCGCCTATCGCACCCGGACGTCGAACTCGTCGCGCGGCTGGTTCGGCGCCCCCTGCACGACCGCCCGGATGTCGAGCGCCGCCTCGAGGCGCTGCAGCTCCGACCGCCCTTCGCCATCCAGGTACGACTGCAGCTCCGGATGCACGCGCACCGCGATCTCCCGCCCGGGCGCGGGCGGCTCCGAGGCCACCTTGGCGTGGATGGCGCGATACACCTCGGCCGCCAGCGCCTCCTCCGACTTGACGACACCGGCGCCCCGGCAGCACGGGCATTGCACGGTGAGGAGCGCGCGCAGGTCCTGACGCACGCGCTTGCGCGTCATCTCGACGAGGCCCAGCTCCGAGATCTCGAGCACGTTGGTGCGCGCCTTGTCGTCGGCGAGGGCGCGCTTGAGGGCCTTGTAGACCTGGTCGCGATGCTCGAGCACTTCCATGTCGATGAAGTCGATGATGATGATGCCGCCCAGGTCCCGGAGGCGGATCTGCCGGACCACCTCGCCCACCGCCTCCATGTTGATCTTCAGCACCGTCTGCTCGAAGTCGCGCTTGCCGACGTACTTGCCCGTGTTCACGTCGATGGAGACGAGCGCCTCCGTGTGGTCGATGACGATGTAGCCGCCGGACTTCAGCCACACGCGCCGGCGCAGCGCCTTCTCGATCTCCTTTTCGATGCCGAAGCTGTCGAAGAGGGGCGCGCGCTCCGTGTAGAGCCGCACGCGCTCGGCGAGGGCGGGCACGAGCGCCTCCACGTAGCGCAGGCACTTGTCGTACACCTCGCGGCTGTCCACCACGAACTCGTCGATCTCCGGCGAGAAGAGGTCGCGCACCACGCGAAAGATGAGATCGGCCTCCTCGTGGAGGACCGCGGGCGACGCGGCCTGCTCGAAGCGCGCGTGGATCTGCGACCAGAGGCGGCTGAGGAACTCCACGTCGGCGGCGAACTCGGCGTCGCCCTTGCCCTCGGCATTGGTGCGCATGATGAAGCCGCCCGGCGGCAGCGCCTGCGCGCGCAGCGTGGCCCGCAGGCGGTCGCGCTCGCGCTCGTCGCGGATGCGGCGCGACACGCCCACGTGGCGCGCCTGGGGCATGTACACGACGTAGCGCCCGGGGATGGAGATGAAGGACGTCACGCGCGCGCCCTTGGTGCCGAGCGGCTCCTTGGCCACCTGCACGAGGACCTCCTGGCCCTTGCGCAGCATCTCTTCGATGGGCCCCACCGCCTCGCGCCGCGGGGGCTCCGCCTCGTCCACCTCGACGTCGGCGTCCTCGTCGCCGTTCACCGCCATCGCCCGCGCGTCGTCGCCGGTGTTGGCGGTGTAGTCGCCCGCGTAGAGGAAGGCGTCCTTGGCGAGGCCGATGTCGACGAAGGCCGCCTGCATGCCGGGCAGCACGTTCGTCACCGTGCCCTTGTACACACTGCCGACGATCGAGCGGTGACGGTGCCGCTCGAGGTAGAGGTCGGTGAGGAGGTTACCTTCCTGGACGGCGACGCGGGTCTCGAGCACACCCGCGTTGACCACGATGCGTTTGCTCACGGCAGCACCTCGCTGACGCGGGAGCCTTCGAACGCCGGCTTCCGCGTCTCACTGGAACTGCCGCATTCGCACGGACAGGAGGAGCCCGAGTGCCATCAGGGAAATCAGCATGGACGTGCCGCCATAGCTCATCAACGGCAGCGGAATGCCCACCACCGGCAGGAGGCCGGTGACCATGCCCACGTTGACGAGCACCTGGGTGGCGAAGAGGGCGGTGACGCCCAACGCCACCAGGCGTCCGACGGGCTCACGTGCGGAGGCCGCGATGTCGAATCCGCGGAGCAGCAGCAGCGTGTAGCACGTGAGCAGCACGAGACAGCCGACGAATCCCCACGTCTCTGCGAATACGGCGAAGATGAAATCCGTATGGCGCTCCGGAAGAAAGGCGAGCTGGCTCTGCGTGGCGCCCGCGACGCCTTTGCCCAGGAACTGCCCTGACCCAATCGCGATCTTCGCCTGGATCACGTTGTACGCGCTCCCGAGGGGATCGCGAAACGGGTCCAGGAACACCAGAATCCGCTCCCGTTGGTATTCCTTCAGCGCAAACCACACCAGGGGCATCGCGGACAGCCCGGCGAGACCGAGTCCTCCGAGCAGCCGCAATCGCATCCCGGCGCCGACGAGCAGGGCCACCAATACGGGGACGAGCAGGAGCGCGGTGCCGAGGTCGGGCTGCTTGATGATCAGCACGACCGGGATGACGAGGAGCGGGGCCACCAGCGCGAGCGTGGTCTTGCTCACGGGCTGCGCCCATCGCGACGTCAGGAACCACGCCATCATGAGCACGAAGCAGAACTTGAAGACCTCCGAGGGCTGCACCGACATGGGCCCGAGCAGGATCCACCGCCGCGCGCCCGACACGGTGCGTCCGAGGACGAACACCGCCACCAGCCCGCCCAGCCCGGCCAGGTAGAAGGCGGGCGCCACGCGCACCAGCCGCTTGTAATCGATGCTCGCCACCACGAGCAGTCCTATCATGCCCACCCCGAACCACATCAGCTGTCGCAGGGCCACCGTGCCGCCGGCGCGGTCCACGTGCAGGGAGGAGAGCGTGGTGACGCTGAGGACGACGAGGGCGACGGTGGCGCCGAGGAGCACCCAGTCCACGTTCTGCAGCAGGCGCCGGTCGATCCTGATCACTGATGTGCCGTGGGGGCGACGCTAGCCGCCGAGGTCGACGGAGGCGACCTTCTCGAGGAAGATCGAGTTGAGGATCTTGCGCGCCATGGGGGCCGCCACCTGGCCGCCCTTGCCGCCGCGCTCGACCATGACCACCACCACCACCTCCGCCGCGTTGGCAGGCGCGAAGGAGGCGAACCACGCGTGGTCCTGCCCCTTCTCGGCCTTGGAGTTGGCGATCATCTGCGCGGTGCCCGTCTTGCCCGCGATGTCGAGGCCCGGGATGCGGGCGCCGGCGCCGGTGCCACCGTCGTTGACGACCGCCCACAGGCTCTGGCGCAGGAAGGCCCACACCGCGGGCGACAGCTCCACGTGCCCGTTGACGGTCCCCGCGTCGCTCCACACCACGCCGCGCTCGGGACGCTCGATGCGCTGCACGAGACGCGGCTTCCAGAGCACGCCCCCGTTGGCGACGGCGGACATGAAGCGCGCCACCTGCATGGGGGTCACCAGCACCTGTCCCTGGCCGATGGACATGTTCACGGTGTCCCCCGCGTGGAAGGCGGCGGCGCCGCGCCCCTTGCGCGCCTTCGGCTGCGGGATGAGCCCGAAGCGCTCGCCGAGGAGATCGATGCCCGTGGGCTGGCCGAAGCCGAACATGGTGGCGTACTTCGCGATGACGGGGCCCGTGATCTTCAGACCCTTTTCGTAGAAATAGACGTTGCACGACTCCCGCATGGCGCCCATGAGATCGACGGTACCGTGGCCCTCTTTCTTCCAGTCCTTGAACGTCCACGCGCCCAGATGGAACTCGCCGCGGCAGTGCGTGCGATCGCCGGGGGTGATCGTGCCCTCCTGCAGCCCGGCGGCGGCCACCACGATCTTGAAGACGGAGCCGGGCGCGTACATGCTCTGGATGGTGCGATTGAGGAGCGGGTGGCCGGGATCCTGAACCACGCGGCGCCAGGCATCCGCCTGGATGGTGCCGGTGAACTGATCGATCTCGAAGGCGGGCGTGGACACCATCGCGAGCACGTCGCCGTTGCGCGGGTCCATGACGACCACGGAGCCCGCGTGCCCGTCCATCGCGCGCTCGGCCGCCTCCTGGATGCGCCGGTCCACGGTGGTGATGACCTGCGCGCCCGGATGCGGCTCCGTGGACTGGATGAGGCGCACGGGGCGGCCCATGGCGTCCACCTCGATGCGCTCGCCGCCGTCCTTGCCGCGCAGGAACTCGTCCAGCAGCCGCTCGAGCCCGCTCTGGCCCACCATGTCGCCGCGGCGATAGCGCCCGCCCTTGAGCTGCTCGTCACTCGCCTCGCGCACGTAGCCGAGCAGGTGGGCGGCGAACCGGCTCGTCGGGTACGCGCGCTGCGGCTCCACCTCCACGATGACGCCCGGCAGCTCGAGCTTCCACTCCTCGACCTTCGCGACGTCCTCCATCGTGAGGCCGCGCCGTATGCGCACGGGCAGGAACGAATCGGGAGAGACGCGCGTCGCCGCGTCCAGCAGCTCCTGATACGGGATCTGCATGAGCGCGGAGAGACGGCCGAGGGCGGCGTCCCGGCGCGCGATGTCGCGATCGAGCTCGCGAGGAATCAGCGAGAGCGTGAAGGCGGGCCGGTTGTCGACGAGCGGCGCCCCCGTACGGTCGAACAGGATGCCGCGCGGCGCCGCGATGGGCCGGATGCGGATGCGGTTCTTGTCCGAGGCCTCCTGGAAGCGCCCACCCTCGAGGACTTGCAGGTACCAGAGCTGGCACACGATGACGACGAGGGCCACGCACACGATCGCCGACATGACCATGACGCGGCGCTGGCCGGAGTCGCGCCGCTCCGGGAACGCGGAGCGGCGATAGCCGGCGACGGGGCGACGGATCATGCGGCCTTCTTGACCGACTGCGTCCAGGTGAGCGCCAGCACGAGGGCGGCGCCGAGGAAGCCGTTGTAGAGCGCCTGCGGCAGCACCACGTACGTCATCAGCTCGCCGAAGGGCGCGGGGAAGCCGAAGAGCTGCAGGAGCGCGAAGCGCGCGAGCCCCTCGGCGATGGTGAGCAGGACGAGGCCCGGCACCTGCACGAGCGGCTGCGTCACGCTCAGCCGGCCGCCCGCGCCGCCGATGGCGAAGCCGATGACCGCCTTCGTGAGCGCCTGCACGCCGATGAGCCCGCCGGTCGCCGTGTCCTGGAGAAGCCCCGCCACGAAGCCGGCCGCGCAGCCGAATTCCGGGCCCCGGCGCAGGGCGAGGAGCACCACCACGATGAGCGGGATGTCGGGGGCGACGTCGACGACGCGCAGCACGGGGCCCAGCGCGGCGTGGGCGACGCCTCCGCCGAAGACGGCCACCGCCAGCAGCGTGCGCGTCATGGACGCTCCGGGAAGAAGCCGGCGAGGTCGCGGGCGCCGTCGCCGGTGAGCAGGAGCACCTCGTCGATGCGCGCGAAGTCCACCGCGGGCGCGATCTGCGCGTAGTGGAAGAGCGCGGAGCCGCGGTCGTCAATGGCGCGCACGCGCCCGATGGGCAGCCCGCGCGGGAAGAGCCCGCCCGTCCCGGCGGTGACGACGGCGTCGCCCACCTGGATGTCGCTGCCGTCACGCGCCATGTACTTGAAGCGGATGGTGCCGCGGGCCTCGCCTTCCACCATGCCCGGCGTGCGCGTGCGCACGACGTGGGCGCCCACCGTGGAGGCGGGGTCGGTCAGCACCTGCACCACCGAGGAGCCCGGGCGCACGTCCACGATGCGCCCGATGAGCCCGTCGGGGCCGATGACGGCCGTCATGCGCGCCACCCGGTCGCTGCGGCCGCGATTGACGGTGAGCGAGCGCACCCAGCCGCCCCATTCCCGCGCGATGATCTCGCCGGAGAGCGTCTCCAGCGGCAGCGATTCCTTCAGCTTCAACAACCGGCGGAGGCGGCGGTTTTCCTCGGACGTCTCCACCACCTGCAGCGCGGCCACGCGCAATTGCTGCGCCTCATCGCGCAGACGGCGGTTCTCGGCGCGCACGCTCTTCCAGTCCAGGTACGTCGACCACATGCCGAAGGCGATGCGGTTGACGCGCGCGAGGACGGTCTGCACGGGGGTGGTGAAGAAGGCGAGCGCGTCGGAAGCGCCGGCGGCACGACCACGCATCTGAAGCGTCAGGAGCAGAAGGCAGACGCCCGCCACGATCCCCAGCAGTACAAACGAGCGAATCTTCACGTTTCGACCCCTCGGACGGAACGCCGTCTCAGGCGGGGATGGCGACCTTCTTCAGCAGATCCAGTTCGTCGAGCACTTTGCCCGTTCCCAGCGCGACGCAGGAGAGCGGGTCCTCGCCCTGCGTGACGGGCAGGTTCGTCTCCTGGCGCAGCAGGTGATCGAGGCCGCGCAGCAGCGCGCCGC
>CAYQQT010000215.1:0-6713 GCA_964419375.1 uncultured bacterium | reverse complement strand
GAAGCGCACCGCGAGGGGGCGGCGCCGCGGTACGTGCCAGCGCCGGCCGTCGAGCGCTTCGTACGTGCCCGCGATCCCCGCCGGCACCACCGGCACCCCCGAGTGCAGCGCGAGCAGCGCGACTCCTGGCAGCCCGCGCTCCAGGCGGCCGCGCACGCTGAACGGACCCTCGGGAAAGATGCCCACCACGCCCCCCGATTCCAGCGTGCCGAGCGCGCGGCGCAGGGCGCTCACGTCAGGCCGTGCGAGCTCGAGCGGGATCGAGCCCAGGCGCCGGTGGAACCACGGGTGCAGCGGGGTGGCGTGGTACACGCGCGGCATCACCAGAAAGGCGATGGGCGCGGGCACGGTGGCGCCGAGCACGAGACCGTCGAGGTAGTTGTGATGATTGGCGGCCACGATGTACGGGCCGTACGCGGGCAGGTGCTCCACTCCGCGCACGGAGAGGTCGAAGAGCCGCGTGAGCGCCATCCGCACCGGCGCGCGCAACGCCTGGTACAACGCCGGGAACCGGACCGCGTCGCGGGCAACGCCGAGGTTTGCAGGAAGTGCGGTCGATCGCGACATTGCGCGGGTTTTATAGCATGGCCGTCGGGGGGTGTATAGGGCGAGCCCCCGCACACGAGCGCCCCTGAGCGTCACATATCGCCGATTTGCGCCGGTCGCACGCGAGCAGAACAGCGCTCGCCCACACGACGCGCGCGGTGTTCGACCGGTACAACATCGCCAGCGGCGAGGCTCGGCGCCCGGTCGTGCGCACGACGCACAGTACCGCGCCTCCATGGCCGCCACCGTCGTGCCCGCCCCGCGTCGTCGCACGGCCACCGCACGCGGCGACTCGGCATGCAACTTGAATCGCTACTGAGGCATCTGCGTTTTCGGGCAGGGGCAAGGAAGGATCACGCGAATGAAATGCTCAGTGTGTGGCTGCGACCGCCGGATGCTCTGTCAGCGCTGCCGTGATGGCCGATGCAACCCATGCCAGTCGCTTGGCAAGGCGCCGCTTTGTAAAGCCGCGTAGTCGTTACCGGCGCGACAGCCGGAAGCGCGCCACCGCGGCGTTGTGCTCGTCGATGGTGGTCGAGAAGTGGTGACGGCGCTCGTCGATCGCGACGAAAAATAGAAAATTCACGGGCGCCGGGTCCACCGCCGCCTGGATGGCGGCCAGGCTGGGGCTCGCGATGGGGCCCGGCGGCAGGCCCGTGCGCCGATACGTGTTGTAGGGATGGTCGAGCTGAAGGTCGGCGCGCGTGAGCGCTGCCCGCTCCTTGGCCACCGCGTACTGCACGGTGGGGTCCGCCTGAAGCGGCATGTCGAGCTTGATGCGGTTCCAGAAGACGGCCGAGATCGTGCGCATCTCTTCGCGGGCCACCGCTTCCCGCTCGATGATGGACGCCAGCGTGAGGAGCCCGTGCACGTCGAGGCCGCGCGCGCGGGCCTTGTCGATCAGGTCGGGCGTCAGCTTCGCCCGCGTGCGCTGCACCATCCGTCCCAGCATCTCCTCCGGCGACATGCCCCGCACGAACTGGTACGTGTCGGGGAAGAGGTAGCCCTCGACGCTCGGGCCCCCGATGCCCATCGATTTGAGGAACTGCGGATCGGCGGCTGCCTTCGCCACCGCCTGCGCTGTGGCCAGCCGCTCGTTCTCCAGCACCCGCGCCAGCTCGCTCACGGTGGCGCCTTCGGGGTGAAGCACCGGATGCTGGCGCACCGTGCCGCTCTCGAGCAGGCGCACCACGTCGTAGGTGGAGCCGCCCTGGGGTATCTCGTACTCGCCCGCCTTGAGCTGGCGCATCGAGCCGCGCACGCCGGTGAGGGCGAGGAAGGCCAACTCGCTGCGAATCACTCTCGCTTCGGCCAGGCGCTGGGCGATCCCGCGCAGCCCCTCGTGGGGCGGAATGTTGACGATGAGGGCGCCGTCGCGAAGGGCGGCCACCGGCGTGAAGACGAGCCAGCCGAAAGCCCCCGCTATCAGCGCCACCAGCACGAGGAACAACATGACGGTACGTAAGCGCATGATTCTTCAAGTGTACCCCGGAGCCTTCCGAGGACCGTCCGACAACCTTTGATATACTGTCTGGCCTGGGTGCCGGGGGGCGTGCTTTTCCCCCTGCCGCCATGGCTTCACATTTTGAAGGGGGTCCCCGCATGCAGGAGCTTCAGCTCCCGACACGTCACGACTGGAATGCCACCGAGGCGGTATACGGCAAGCTCACGGTGGAGCCGTTCGAGCCCAACTTCGCGCTCACCGTCGGCATCGCGTACCGTCGCGCGCTCCTCTCCGCCATCCACGGCGCCGCGCCCACGTGGGTCAAGATCGAGAACGTGCTGCACGAGTTCTCGCACCTGCCCGGCGTGATGGAAGACACGCTCGACATCATGATGAACCTCCGCAAGGTGGTGTTCGCCCTCCACGTCAACCGGCCCAAGATCCTCCGCCTCAAGGCGCAGAGCGCCGGGGTGGTGAAGGCGGGCGACTTCGAAGCAGACGCCGACGTCGACGTGCTCACGCCCGACGTGCCGCTGGCGACCCTCGACAAGGACGGCATGCTCGAGATGGAAGTGTGCATCGAGCGCGGGCGCGGCTATGTCTCCGCCGAGAAGCGCGAGCCGGAGGCGCTGCCGATCAACGCCATCCTTCTCGACGCCGACTTCTCCCCCGTCAAGCGCGTGAACTTCCACGTGGAGCCCATCGACCCCAAGGCGTCCAAGGGCGAGAGGCGGGAGCGGCTCGTGCTCGAAGTGTGGACCGACGGCAGCGTCACCCCATCGGTGGCGGTCGGTGAGGCCTCGCGCATCCTCGAGGACCACTTCACCCTCCTGAACGATTTCCCCGAAGTGGTGGTGCAGGAAGAGGCCACCGAGCGCGACGAAGCGCGGCCGGGCACCGAGCTGAACGACAACCTGTTCCGCAACGTCGACGAGCTCGAGCTCTCCGTGCGCGCCTCCAACTGCCTGAAGACGGCCAACATCCGCACCATCGCCGACCTCGTGCAGAGGACGGAAGCCGAGCTGCTCAAGACGAAGAACTTCGGCAAGAAGTCCCTCAACGAGATCAAGACCATTCTCGGCGAGATGGGCCTGGCGCTCGGCATGCGTCTGGACCCCGAAGAGCTGGAGCGCCTCCGTTCCCAGTACGAGCGCGCTTACGAAGCGTAGTTTCGCTCGCCGCTCGCGGTGAAATAATCGCGGCGGGCGGGGTGGGGGCCGGGGGGATCCGGCGACCACGTGGTTAGGCGCCCGGTACGGTTTCACGCGATCCATACGATAGTTGGCGCGACGTCCTGGATGGCAAGGAACGGGTCGGCGGATCCCCCCGACCCCCACCCCACCCGCCGCTCCCGCTGTCGCCCACGGAACCACAGACCATCGGCAGCACATCCGGCCTAAGGGATCAACCGCTCAGATCATCAGTCCAGACCGATCGCGCGAGCGGTCACCACTAGGAGCGATCGCCGCCTCGTTTCGCGGGGCAGCGGGGCATCGCGGCCATGCCGCGATGCCCCGCGCACCGTTGCCCACTGAAGCACTCACCGCCGTGACTCACCACCGCACAGGGGCGAAGCCCCGCCTGCGTCGGACTCGTCCTGAGGTGCCGCTGGCGCCGAGGGAAGCGGGCGAGGTGGGGCGGGGGAGGGGTCCGCCGACCCGTTCCTTGCCATCCAGGACGTCGCGCAGGCTGTCGTATGGATCGCGTGAAACCGTACCGGGCGCCAGACCACGTGGTCGCCGGACCCCTCCCCCCGCCCCGCCTCGCCCGCGGTTATTCCGCGATGAACGCTACCGCGAGAGGCGAGTGCGAATGCGGTCGACGGCTTCCTCGGTTTGGGCGCGGGCTCCGAAGGCGGTGAGACGGAAGTAGCCCTCGCCGCTGGGCCCGAATCCGGCACCCGGTGTGCCCACCACGTGCGCCTCGTTCAGCAGCTTGTCGAAGAAGCCCCAGGAGTCCAGGCCGGGCGGCGTCTTCACCCAGATGTAAGGGGCGTTCGCCCCCCCGTAGACGGTGAGGCCGGCGGCCTGCAGGCCTTCGCGGATGATGCGGGCGTTGTCCATGTAGTGGTCGACGAGCGCCCGCACCTGCTTGCCGCCCTCGTCGGTGTAGACGGCGGCGGCCCCCTTCTGGATCACGTACGGCACGCCGTTGAACTTGGTGGACTGCCGCCGCAGCCACAGGCTGTTGAGCGAGACCGCCTCCCCCGACGCCGAGCGAGCCGTGACGTCCTTGGGCACCACGGTGAACGCGCAGCGCGTGCCGGTGAAGCCCGCCGTCTTGGAATAGCTGCGGAACTCGACGGCGACCTCGCGCGCTCCGTCGATCTCGAAGATCGAGTGCGGCACGTCGGGGTCGCGGATGTACGCCTCGTAGGCGGCGTCGTAGAGGATCACCGCGTGCTGGCGGCGCGCGTACTCCACCCACGTGCGCAGCGCGGCGCGCGTGATGACGGCGCCCGTCGGAT
Source organism: uncultured bacterium (assembly GCA_964419375.1). Classification (GTDB taxonomy): domain Bacteria; phylum Methylomirabilota; class Methylomirabilia; order Rokubacteriales; family CSP1-6; genus JBBDXO01. Next base: position 2,256 of record CAYQQT010000215.1, on the reverse strand, counting down.
TGTTGGGGAAGCATAAATAGATGAGATCGACGGGACGGTCCGGCAGCGCGGGCTGGAAATCGTTCTCCGCGGTGCACGGCATGTAGATGACGCCCGCGTAGCGCCCGGCGCCGTCCATGGCGCCCGTGCGGCCCGCCATCACGTTGCTGTCCATGTAGACCGGGTAGACGGGGTCGGTGAGCGCGACCACCGAATCGGTGCTGAAGATCTCCTGGAAATTCCCCGTGTCGCTCTTGGCGCCGTCGCTGACGAAGATCTCGTCGGTGGCGATGGTGACGCCGCGGGGCGCGTAGTCGTGGCGGGCGATGAGGTCGGTGAGGAACTCGTAGCCCGGCTCGGGGCCATAGCCGCGGAAGGTCTCCGGGCGCGCCATGTCGTCGACCGCTTCGTGGAGCGCGCGAATGACGGCCGGTGGCAGGGGCTGCGTCACGTCGCCGATGCCGAGCCGGATGATCCGCGCCTCCGGGTGCGCGTCCGCGAACGCCTTCACCCGGCGGGCGATCTCGCTGAAGAGGTAGCTGCTCTTGAGCTTCAGGTAGTGGTCGTTGACCTTCGCCATCCCGGCGATTCTAGCAAATCGTCTCGGGGTCGAGGCAGTAGCGGTCCACGGCGCCGCTTGCCGTGCGCGTGACCGTGAGCACGCGCCCGTCCGTCTCCACCACGAGGGCCCCGTCGCGGTCCGTCCGGTAGAGGCGCGCGCCCGCGCCCTCGATGCGCTCGAGCACCGCCGCATCGGGGTGCCCGTAGGGGTTGCGCGATCCCACGGAGATCGCGGCCACCGCCGGGCGGGTGGCGGCGAGGAACTCGGGCGTGCTCGACGTGCGGGAGCCGTGGTGGGCGACCTTGAGCACGCTGGCCTCCAGGCCTCCGGCGGCGGCGAGCCGGCGCTCGGTGAGCGCTTCGATGTCGGAGGCGAGCAGGATCACGGCGGCGCCCATCTCGACGCGAAGGACGACGGCGCCGTCGTTGCGCGAGACGGCGTCGCCGGCGCCATGCAGGGGCGTGATGAGAGCGCCCGCGAGCGCCAGCGGCGTGTGGGCGCGCGCGTCCCACGCGGTGGTGAGGGGGAACAGGCGGCGGATGGTCGGCATGCCGCCGGCATGATCGAGGTCGTCGTGCGTGACGACGGCGGCGGCCAGTCGCAGGACGCCGCGGTTCCAGAGATACGGGGCCACGACGCGCTCACCGATATCGAGACGGCCGGGGCCGCCCGTGCCCGCGTCTACGAGGACGGCACGACCGTCGGGCGCGTGGATGACGATGGCGTCGCCCTGGCCGACGTCGAGGATCGTCACCCGCAGGCGCCCGTCGGGGGGTCCGATCGCCGGCCACGCGGCGAGCAGGACCGCAATGCTCAGCAGGCCCACCGACGCCGCCGCAAGGAGACGGGCGCGCCCGCGCTCGGCCCGCTGGTGCCACGCCACCAGCCCGGTCACGAGCGCGGCGGTGTAGCAGGTGATGGCGGCGGCGCCCGGCGCGGGCAGGTGCACCACCGCTCCCGGTACGGCAGCCGCGAGCGCCACCATCCAACGCATGAGCAGGAGCACCGGCCACAGGGCAGCGAAGAACGGGACGGAGAGCGGCGGCACGACGAGGGCGAGCGCCACCGCGAGCAGGCCGAGCACGGTGGCGACGCCGGCCAGGGGCACCACACCGAGGTTGGCGAGGAGCCCGACCGTCGACAGCTGGTTGAAGTGCGCGAGCGTGACCGGCAGCACCGCGAGCTGCGCGGCGGCGCTTACGGCGAGCGCGCCCACGACGGGACCGCGCGGCAGCGGGGCGGCCACGATGCCGGCGGTGGCCGCGAACGACAGCTGAAAGCCGGGGTCTGCGAGGTCACCGGGACGCATGGCGAGGATGACGAGCGCGGCCAGGGCCAGGCTGTTGATCACGGAGGCTTCGCGCTCGAGCACGAGCGCGGCGAGGACGAGGACCGCCATGATCGTGGCGCGTATCACCGACGGCTCCGTGCCCACCACCGCGGCGAAGGCGATGACGGCGGCCATGGCCCCCAGCGCTGACAGGCGCCGCCGCGTGCCGGCCACGGCGAGGATCGTCCACACGGCGGCGGCGAGCAGCGCGACGTTGAATCCGGAGACGGCGAGGACGTGGTAGACGCCGGCGCGGCGAAACGCGTCGTGGATCTCGGGTGGCAGGCCGCCGCGCTCGCCGAGGAGCAGGCCGCTGAGCAGCGCCGCCGACACGGGCGGCAGCGCCTCCGTCATCGTGGCCACCGAAGCCGCACGCAGCCGGGCG
>CAYQQT010000214.1:1159-6714 GCA_964419375.1 uncultured bacterium | reverse complement strand
CACGGAGGCGAACAGCGATCGCTGGCCGCAATGAAAGAGGAGCGGCTCCTCCGCGCCGATCAGGAACTGATTGAACGTGAACCCGGCCGCGCCTCCTGGCGACGGCACATACGTAGACAGCCGATAGACCCGCTCCGCAATCTCGTCAACGCGCGTCTGCATTCCGATCCCCGTTTCAGAACGGCGCAGCAGTTTCCAATTGGCGAACAACCGCGCGGGCGTGCTGCAGGAACTCGGCGCGCTCGTCGGCGGGGATCGGCTCGCCGGGGACGAACTTCTCGCTGAGCGGGTTCACGAAGCGACCGTTCCTGGCCACGCGGTAGTCGAGATGGGGCCCGGTGGACAGGCCCGTGGAGCCGACGTAGCCGATCACCTGCCGCTGGCTGACGCGCGCGCCGGGCCGCACGCCGGCGCCCAGGCGCGAGAGGTGGTTGTACATCGTGGCGTAGCCCGAGCGGTGGCGGAGCGTGACCGAGATGCCGTTGCCGCCCGCCCAGCCCGCCTTCGCCACCGTGGCGTCGGCGACGGCGCGCACGGGCGTGCCCACGGGCGCACCGTAGTCGATGGCCAGGTGCGGGCGCGTGCCGCCGAGGATCGGATGCGGGCGCGCGTACGTGAAGCCCGACGTGATGCGCGTGAACTCCAGCGGAGACTTCAGGAAGCTCTTCTTCAGGGAACGGCCGTCGGCATCGTAGTACGTGTGGCGCGAGCCGCGCTCGAAGCCGACGCCCGTGAGCACGCGGCCGTCGCTGACGTACTGGGCCACGAGCAACCGCCCGTAGTCGACGAACTGGTCTCCCGCGTAGCGCTTCTCCACGAGGAGGCGGAAACGGTCGCCCGCGCGGGTATCGGCGGTGAAGTCGAAGTCCGAGGAGAAGATCTCCACCATCTCGAGCACGAGCTGCGGCGACTCGTTGACCTCGTCCACCGCCTCGAAGAGCGAGCGGGTCACCTCCCCGCGCACGGCTTCCACGCGCACGTCGGGACGGGTCTCGGAGCGCTTCACCTTCCAGCCGTCGTCGGTGGCGATGACGGCGAAGCCGATCCACGGGCTCGGCTCGTAGTGGAGAGCCACGGGCTCGCCCGTGAGGTTCCAGGCGATCTCGAGGCCGTGGCGCGGCCGCATGCGCCGCAGGTCGGCGCCGCCCTCGACGAGGGCGGCCGCGATATCGTGCGACATGCGCCGATCGAGCCCCTCCCGCCTGAGCGCGCTCACGAGCGTGTCGCCGCGGCGCAGCGCCACCGGCCGCACCGTGCTGGCGGCCGCGAGTGCAGCGGCCTGCACGCCCTGTGGAGCGGTGACGGCAGGCGTGGTGTCGGGAGGCAGCAGATACCGGCCGGTGAAGCCCGTGGCCGACAGCGAAAGGGCAATGACCGAGAGCGCCAGGAGCATGACGGTGCGAAGCAACATGGGCCTATTCTAGCTGACTGGCCACTGCGGCAAAGTCTTCTATCGTGAGCGTTTCGGCCCTCCGGGAGGGGTCCACCCCCGCCCTGGTGGCGGCCGCGCGCGCCGCCACGAGCGACACGCCCAGCCCCGCCGCCAGCGCGTTGGCGAGCATCTTGCGGCGCTGGCCGAAGGCGGCCCGCACCACCGCATGGAAGCGGTGCTCGTCGGCCATCGCCACGCGCGGCCCCGGGAGCACGCGCAGGTGCAGCACTGCGGAGTCGACCTTGGGGGGCGGCTTGAAGGCGGCGGGCGGCACGCGGATGGACAGCCGCGCCTCCGTGTAGAGCTGCGTGAGCACGCTGAGGCTGCCGTAGACCTTCGAGCCCGGCGCCGCCGCCACGCGTTCGGCCACCTCGCGCTGCAGCATGAGCGCCATCTCGTCGATGGCCGTGCGCGCGCTCACGAGCGCCATGAGGATCGGCTTGCCGACGCTGTACGGCAGGTTGCCGACGACGAGCACGCGCCCGCCCGGCGGCCGCGCCAGCATGCCGTAGTCCCACGCGCGCGCGTCCGCCTCCAGCACCTCCACCGACGGAAAGCGGCGGCGGAGAGGGTCGATCAGCTCGCGATCGACCTCGAGGGCGATGACGCGCCCGGCGCGCCGGGCGAGCTCGCCGGTGAGGGCGCCCTGCCCGGGACCGATCTCGACGACGAGGTCATCGGCGGTGGGCGCCACGAGGTCGACGACGGCGCGCGCGATGCCGGCGTCGCGCAGGAAGTGCTGGCCGAGCGCGTGGCGCTTACCTCCCGGCATGCGCGCGGTGCCCGGCGAGCAGCGCCGCGTACACGCGGCGCACCTGCGCCTCGGTGGACGCGCGATCGCCGAGATTGTCGATGACGTGGTCGGCCAGCCTGGCCTTGTCGGCCACGGGCATCTGGCTGGCGATGCGGCGGCGCGCGGTCGCCTCGTCGATCCCGTCGCGCGCCCTCAGGCGCTGGAGCTGGGTCCCCTCGTCGGTCGCCACCACCACGAGACGTTCCATGTTCTTGTAGTTTCCGGACTCGATCATGACGGGCGCGTCGAAGAAGACGATGCCGTCGAAGCCGGCGTCCGTGAGCGCCTGCAGGCGCGCGAGGAAGCGGGCGCGGATGGCGGGATGGGTGATCGCCTCCAGGCGCTTGCGCCGCTCCGCATCGGCGAAGACGACGGCGCCCACCTTCTTGCGGTCGAGGGTGGAGTCGGGCAGCAGGACGTCGCCGAACTCCCGCACGATCTCGGCGAGCGCGGGCTCACCCGGCGCCACCACCTCGCGCGCGAGCACGTCGGCGTCGATGACGACGGCGCCGAGGCGACGGAACATCTCCGACACCGTGCTCTTGCCGGTGGCGATGCCGCCCGTGAGGCCGACGAGGAGGAACCGCTTGTCGCTCAGCGCGTCCTCGTCACACCTGGGCCCAGTCGCTGCCCGCCTTCACGTCCACGACGATCGGGACCGACAACGGCAGCGCGGCCTCCATGATGTCGCGCGCGAGCGCCTTCAGCGCGTCCACCTCCTCCGGCGGCGCCTCGAAGAGCAGCTCGTCGTGCACCTGCAGCAGCATGCGGGCGCGCAGGCCGCGCGCGCGCAGCGCCTCCTGCATGCGCACCATGGCGATCTTGATCATGTCGCTCGCCGTCCCCTGCACCGGCGCGTTCATGGCCATGCGCTCGGCCGCGTTGCGGGCGACAGGGTTCCCCGAGCGCAAATCCGGTAGGTAGCGGCGGCGCCCCAGCAGCGTGGAGACCCAGCCGTGCTCGCGCCCCTCCGCGAGTGTGCGGTCGATGAAGGCGCGCACGAGCGGATGGGCGGCGAAGTAGGCGCTGATGTACTGCTGCGCCTCCTTCTGGTTGATCCTGGTCGCCTGCGAGAGGCCGAAGGCGGAGACGCCGTAGAGGATGGCGTAGTTGGCCGACTTCGCGATGGTGCGCTGCAGCGAGGTGACGTCCGCGTGGGGGATCTTGAACACCTCGGACGCCGTGCGCGTGTGGATGTCCTCCCCCTGCTTGAACGACTCGATGATGGCCGGCTCGCCCGACATGTGGGCGAGGATGCGCAGCTCGATCTGCGAGTAGTCGGCGGCCACGAACAGCCAGCCGTCCTCGGGGATGAACGCCGCGCGAATGCGCCGTCCCAGCTCGGTGCGGATCGGGATGTTCATGAGGTTCGGATCCTGCGAGCTGAGCCGTCCCGTGGCCGCCACGAGCTGGTTGAACGTGGTGTGGATGCGGCCCGTCACCGGATTGATGAGCGCGGGCAGCGTGTCGGCGTACGTGCCCTTCAGCTTGGCGAGGCTGCGGTGCTCGAGCACCTTCGCGGGCAGCGGGTGACTGAGACCGAGCTCAGTCAGGACGTCCGCATCTGTGGAGTAGCCCGTCTTGGTTTTGCGCAGCGCGGGCAGACCGAGCTTCTCGAAGAGGACGTGCGCGAGCTGCTTGGGGGAGGCGATGGTGAAGGGCTCGCCCGCGAGCGCGTAGATCTCGCGTGTGAGGTTGTCGAGGTCGCGCTCGAGCTCCTTGGCGAACGCCTCCAGCCGCCCGGGATCGACGCGGATGCCGTGCCGCTCCATGAGCGCGAGCACGGGGACGAGCGGCCGCTCGATGTCGTGGTAGATCGCCGACAGCCCGCGGCTCTCCAGCTCGGCGGCGGCGTACTTCCAGTAGCGATGCAGCCAGCGCGCGCGCTGAGCGAGCGCCGGCGCCGCGTCACCGCTTCCGGGCGCGGGCAGCGAGGGAGGACACTCCGCGAAGGCCTCCATGCAGACCTCCTCGAGCCTGTACGTGGCGCGCGCGGGATTCAGCAGGTAGGCGGCGACGGCGGTGTCCTGCGCGGCGGGCATGGGCAGGCCGCGCTCGAGCATCGCCTCCAGCAGCGGCTTGGCGTCGTGCACCACCACCTCGCGCTCGCCGAGGGCGGGCGCCACCGCCTCCGGCAGCACGGAGGCGGCGCCGGCGGCGGGATGGAAGAGGGCGAGACCGCTCAGCCGCGGCGCGGGCGGATGCGGGTCGCCGGCCCAGTCCACCGCAAGCGGCGCCCCCGGCGGCACGTGCGCAAGGTACTCGAGGAGCGCCTCGGGAGTGGTGAGCGCGGTGACGGGCTCGTCACTGAGCGTGCTCGCGGGCGCCGGCAACTCCTTGAGCAGCCGCGTGAACTCCATCTCCATCCAGAGCGCGCGCAGCTTCGTCCAGTCGGGCTGCACGAGGCGAAACGATTCCAAGTTAAAAGCCAGGGGCACGCTGCGGCTCACCGTGGCCAGCTCGCGCGACAGCAGCGCCTGCTTGCGGCTGACCGCCAGCGTCTCGCGCAGCTTGCCGGGGATCAGCGTGAGGTTCTCGTAGATGCGGTCCACGCTGCCGAACTGGCCCACGAGCTTGACGGCCGTCTTCTCGCCGACGCCCTTGACGCCGGGGATGTTGTCGATGGCATCGCCCATGAGGGCGAGCACGTCGGCGATCTGCGCCGGCTCCACGCCCCACCGCTCGCGCACCTTCGCCTCGTCGTACATCACCCGCTCGCCCGTGCTCCCGAGCACCGAGAGCACGCGCACGCGCGGGCCCACGAGCTGCAGCAGGTCCTTGTCCCCGGTGACGAGGGTCACTTCCAGATCCTCGAGCGCAAGGGCGTGCTCGACGATGGTGGCGAGGACGTCGTCCGCCTCGTACCCCGGAACCTCGAGCACGGGCGCTTTCATAGCCTCGAAGAGCCGCCGCACGTACGGCATCTGCCGCGACAGGTCGTCCGGCATCGCCTCGCGCGTGGCCTTGTACTCCGCGAAGAGCGTGTCGCGGAAGGTGGGCCCCGGCGGGTCGAGGGCTATGCCTAGGTAATCGGGCTTCTCCTCGCGCAGGAGCTTCCACAACATCGTGGACAGAATCAGCACGGCATGGCTGGGCACGCCCTTCGACGTGGAGAGATAGCCCATCGCGTGGTAGGCGCGGTAGATGTGCGAGTGGCCGTCGACGACGTAGAGCTTTCTCATGATGAATGGGGGGGCTGGACGGCCGCCCCATTTCCCCCCATTCGGGTGGCGTCCTTACACGCCGCCCCATTTCCCCCCATTGGCGTGGCGTCGTTACACCCCGCCCCATTTCCGCGCATCCAGACGACGTCGTCACGATAGATCACGC
>CAYQQT010000214.1:0-1059 GCA_964419375.1 uncultured bacterium | reverse complement strand
TTACACCCCGCCCCATTTCCGCGCATCCAGACGACGTCGTCACGATAGATCACGCCGCCGCCGTGGCGCGCCACGTTGGTCCGCAGCTCGCGCTCGGCCCACGCGTCGCGTCCCCACGCATCGTGCGGCGGCAGCATGATGAAACCGTCGGCATGCGCGCCCACCGCCACGTAGCGGCCCGCCGCCACGCAGAGGGCGCTTAAGGCGCACACAAAACTCGCGATGCCGTCGTGATCGCCGATGTCCCAGTCGCCGCGAATGGCGCGCCCGGGCAGCAGGTGTCGGAGTAGTGCCTCCAGGCGCGGGCGCACCGCGTCGTACAGCGCGTCGGTCCACTGCCGCGGGCGCGCCGGCACGGGGTAGCAGTCCTCGTCACACAGAACGCCGAGGAAAAGATTCGGAAACGCCTCCATGACCGCCCTGCGATGGATGCGCGCCGCGTAGGCGGCGGCGTCGATGAGGAGGGTGGCGAGCGCGAAGCGTGTCAGCGCCGTCGCTTCCGCGTGTAACGCGGGCCCGCTGCCGCCCGAGGTGGGGCCGGGCTTGCCACGCCTCTGGAAGCTGCCGCAGCTGAGCAGACGCTCCGCGCAACGATACGTCGGCGCGTAATCGAGGTCGGGGCGCAGGGGGCCATCGACGGCGACGGCGGCCACCGCGCGGTCACCGCCCGCGAGCACGGCGTCCAACACCCGCGTACGATCGGCGACGCACGTCCGTGCGTTCGCCCACGTCCAGTCCACTTCACCGGCATCCCACGTGATCGCGCAAAATCCGGTGGTGGCCCTGCGCGCACTGTACCCGACGTCGATACCGACCACGCGCCCGCGCGGCGCCAGGGACGAGCTTGTCATCCGAACACTTCCGTGTACGCGGCGCGCACGGCGGTCGTGCGCTCGCGGTAGGCGGCGAGGAAGGCGTCGCGCGAGGGGAAGCCGAGGGCGGTGCCCACGCGCGCGGGCATCGGGCCCGCCAGCTCGAGGGTGTCGGTGGGCCGCGCGCCGAGCAGCCGGAGCGCCGTCGACACGCGGCGCAGGAAGCGATAGTGGCCGGCGAGGGCGG
>CAYQQT010000213.1:1793-6737 GCA_964419375.1 uncultured bacterium | reverse complement strand
GCCGGCGCCTGCGGCCACCGCCGCCCCCGCCGCCCCGGGACCGCCGCCGCAAGCGGCTGTCATCCCCAAGGACCTGACGCAGGCCACCATCCTGCTCGGCCGCCAGGCCATCCGCCAGACCGATCCCGAGTACTTCCCGCTCGTGGTCGCCTCCTACGTCCTCGGCGGCGGCTCCGCCTCGCGCCTCTATGGACGCGTGCGCGACGAAGGCGGGCTCGCGTACTCCGTCTACAGCTACGTGTCGCCGTCAAAGTACGGATCCTCGTTCGTCGTCGGCGGGGCGACGCGGGTGGCGGAGGCACCGAAGGTCATCGACATCATGCGCGAGGAGCTGGCGCGCATGGGGCGCGAGCTCGTGAGCGAGCGTGAGGTGGCGCTGGCCAAGGACTACCTCGTGGGCAGCTTCCCCCTGCGCCTGGACACCTCCGCGAAGGTGGCCGACTTCCTGGTGGCCATCGAAGAGCAGGGGTTGGGACTGGAGTACGCCGACCGCTACAAACAGAACATCGCGCGGGTGACGGCGGCCGACGTGCAGCGGGCGGCCACGCTGTACTTCGCGCCGGACACCTTCAACCGCGTGGTGGTGGGCGGCAAGCCGTGATGCGTGCGCTCCTCGTCCTCACCCTCCTCGCGCTGGCGCCCCTCGATGCCCATGCGGCCGCATTCACGCTGAGCGAGGCGCAGAAGAAGGAAGCGATGCGGGTGGGCGCGGGCAGCATCACCGCCGAGGCCTTCGACGCGGAGTGGCGGGTGAGCAACGGGGGCGGCGAGAGCGTCACCGTGCTCACCCCCTTCCACCGGCTCGCCGTTGCCGCGCGCAATGCCGCCTTCAAGAACGAGCCGCTCAAGCCCTCCGAGCCCGACCGGCTGCTCCGGCAGGAAAGTAACCGGCTCGTGCTGTGGGTGCAATTGCGCGGCCGCAACGAGAGCTTCGCGCGCTTCCACGCGCCGCGCCTGGTGGCGGGCACGCGCGAGATCAAGCCCACCTTCGTGCAGAATGAGCGGACGGCGGCACGCCAGGAGGACGGGGCCTACGTCGCCCGCTGTGTGTACGGATTTCCCGCGCGCGAGCTCACGGAAGCCGCGAGGGTCGCGCTCGTGGTCGCCGATGGCGACGGCCGCGAGGTGAGCCGCTTCAACATCGATCTTTCCACGATGCGCTGAGAGGGGGAGCCATGATCACGAAGGAGCGGTTTGCGCAGGGCATGACGTTCCAGCAGTACTGCGACCAGATGGGCACCAACAAGGACAAGTTCATGCAGTTCCTCGGCGAGATCACGATCCCCGACGAGGACAAGGCGGCCCTCGCCAGGCTGGGCAAGAAGCTGAAGGTGATGGTCATCACCGAGGACTGGTGCGGCGACGCCCTCTACAACGTGCCCGTGCTCGCCAGGATGGTGGAGGGCAACCCCAACATCGAGCTGCGCGTCTTCCTGCGCGACAAGAACCCCGACCTCATGGACCAGTACCTGAACCAGGGGATGTTCCGCTCCATCCCCGTCTTCGCCTTCTTCGACGAGAACATGACGGAGGTCGCGCGCTTCCTCGAGCGGCCCAAGGAGCAGACGGAGGAGATCGAGAAGAAGATGCTCGAGGTCCGCCGCGCCCTGCGCGCCGAGCGGTACACGGACTGGCGCGGCGGTGTGGTGAAGGAGATCCGCTCGCTCCTCAAGGCGTAGTGCGTCGCCACGGCTGGCTGGGCCTCGGCGTCATCCTCGGCGCCGAGGCCCTGTTATTCATCGGCCATCCCTGGGGGGGCCGCTGGTTCACCCCCATCGTGTGGACGGGTTACGTCCTCTTCGCGGACGCCCTCGTCGCTCGGCTCACCGGCCGCTCGTACCTGACGACCCATCGCGTGGACGGTGTCCTCGTCGCTCTCGCCTCCCTCCTCTGCTGGTGGCTCTTCGAGTGGTACAACGCGCCCCGCTTCTGGCGCGGCGGGCCCGAGATGGTGGGGGTGTGGTGGCAGTACCACGAGATGGAGCCGAACCCGTGGCTGCGCCGCCTCGGCTACGACTGGGCCTTCGCGACCATCTTCCCGGCGCTGTTCCTCACCGCCGCCGCCTTCCGCGCGCTCTTGCGCGGCGCGCGCGTGAGCCCGTGGCATCCGACGCCCGCGCTGCTGAACACGTCGATCGCGCTCGGCGTGGTGGCGGTGACGCTGCCGCTGCTCGCGCCGTCACCCTGGCTGGTGCCGCTGGTGTGGACGGGCTGGGTGCTGGTGCTGGAGCCCGTCAACTACCGGCGCGGGTACCGCTCCTGGCTCGCCGCCCTCGCCCTCGGCGACGTCTCGCTCGTGCTCGCGCTGCTCGCCTCCGGGCTCGTATGCGGCGTGCTGTGGGAGTTCTGGAACTACTGGGCGGTCACGAAGTGGACGTACACGGTGCCGTACCTGGGATCGGTGAAGGTCTTCGAGATGCCCGTGCTCGGCTACCTCGGCTTTCCACCCTTCGCCCTCGAATGCTACGCGATGTGGGCCTGGCTGCGCGGCCGGCTCGGGCAGGAGGGCGGCGCGAGCCCGGTGCTATAATTCTGCTCGCACGCCGCAGCCGGCCCACTATTCCAGGAGGATTCCGATGAAAGCGATCCGCGTTCACACGCCCGGCGGTCCCGAAGCCATGAAGCTCGACGACATCCCGCAGCCCGCGCCCAAGGCGGGGGAGGCGCTCGTCAAGATCGACGCCGCCGGCCTCAACTACATCGACGTCTACTTCCGCACGGGGCAGTACAAGGCCGAGCTGCCGCTCACGCTCGGCCTGGAAGCGGGCGGCACCGTGGCCGCCGTTGGTTCCGGTACAACAGACGTCAAGGTGGGTGACAAGGTCGCCTACACCGGCGTGCCCGGCGCGTATGCGGAGTACGCGGTGGTGCCGGTGGCGCGGCTGGTGACGCTGCCCTCGGGACTGACCACCAAGCAGGGCGCGGCGATGATGCTGCAGGGCATGACCGCGCACTACCTGGCGACCTCCACGTACCCGCTCAAGAGCGGCGACACGTGCCTCGTGCACGCGGCGGCGGGCGGCGTGGGGCTGCTGCTCTGCCAGATCGCGAAGATGCGCGGCGCGCGCGTCATCGGCACCGTGTCCACCGACGAGAAGGCCAAGCTCGCGCGGGAGGCGGGGGCGGACGAGGTCATCCTGTACTCGAAGCAGGACTTCGAGGCGGAGGTCAAGCGCCTCACCGACGGCAAGCTCCTCCAGGTCGTGTACGACGGCGTGGGCAAGACCACGTTCGAGAAGGGCTTCAATTGCCTGGCCCCGCGCGGCATGATGGTGCTCTACGGCGCCGCGAGCGGCCCCATCGGCGCCTTCGATCCGCAGATCCTCAACGTCAAGGGCTCGCTCTTCCTCACGCGCCCCAGCCTCAATCACCACATCATCACGCGCGCCGAGCTCGTGCAGCGGGCGACCGAGATCGCTCACTGGATCAAGGACGGCAAGCTCAAGCTGCGGGTCGAGTTCGAGTTCCCGCTGAAGGACGCCGCGGAAGCGCACCGCGCGCTGGAAGGTCGCAAGACCACGGGCAAGGTGCTGCTCATTCCATGAACGTCGCCCGGCTCCTCGAGCGGTCCGCGCTCCATTTTCCCGCGCGGACCGCTCTGGTGGCAGGTGACCGTAGCTGGACGTACAAGGCGCTCGACGACGAGGTGTCGTCGCTCGCGGGGGGCTTCGCCGCCCTCGGCCTGCAGGCGGGCGAGCGGATCGGCCTGCACCTGCCAAACCGCCCCGAGTTCGTGCTCGCCTACTACGCCGCGCAGAAGCTGGGGCTGGTGCCGCTCTCGCTCAACGTCACCTACAAGGCGGACGAGGTCGAGTACATCGTGGCGGATGCCGGGGCGAGCGCCGTGGTTACCACCCACGACCTCGCCGCCCACCTCCCCGCCCGCGGGCGCATTCCCTCCGTACGCCATTGCATCGACGCCGCGGACCTCCCGGGCCTGCGGGCCGCGCCCCTGCGCGCGGTGGACCGCGACCGCGACGAGACCGCCGCCATCCTCTACACGTCGGCGACGACGGGACGCCCCAAGGGCGTCATGCTCACTCACGCCAACATCGAGTCCAACACGTACGCGACGGTGCACCACCTGAAGATGACGCCGGAGGACCGTGGGCTGTGCGCGTTGCCGATGTTCCACTGCTTCGGGCAGAACTTCATCCTCAACGCGCTCGTGACCGCGGGGGGTCTGCTCGTGCTCCACGAGCGCTTCGTGCCCGCCGAGTTCCTCGCCGCGCTGAGCCGTCACCGCATCACGCTTCTCTACGCGGTGCCGACCATGTACATCCTCTTCCTGTCGCTGGACAAGGGCCTGGACGTGGGATCGGTCCGTCTCTGCTTCTCGGCGGCCGCCACGCTGCCGCTTGACGTGGAGCGCCGCTGGCACGAGCGCTACGGGCACTGGATCCACCAGGGTTATGGGCTCACGGAGTGCTCGCCCTTCGCCTCGTACAACCACGACGTCGCCTTCCGCCCCGGCTCCGTGGGCACGCCCATCGAGAACGTGGAGATGAAGATCGTCGACCCCGCCCGTCACGAGGTTGCCGACGGCGAGCTGGGGGAGATCCTCATCAAGGGCCCCAACGTGATGAAGGGCTACTTCGGCAATCCGGCCGCGACCGCGGAGGCGATCCACGACGGCTGGCTGCACTCCGGAGACATCGGCTATCGCGACGGCGACGGCTATTACTTCCTCGTGGACCGCGTGAAGGACATGATCAACGTCTCCGGCTTCAAGGTGTTTCCGCGAGAGGTCGAGGAAGTGCTGTTCCGCCACGCGGCGGTGAAGGAGGCGGCCGTCATCGGCACGCCTGACCCCGTGCGCGGCGAGGCCGTCAAGGCCTTCGTCGTGCTCCACGCGGGCGCGCGCGTCAGCGCCGACGAGCTGCGCGAGGTGTGCCGCGCCTCCATCGCGACGTACAAGGTCCCGGAGGCCATCGAGTTCATCGA
>CAYQQT010000213.1:0-1693 GCA_964419375.1 uncultured bacterium | reverse complement strand
CTGGAGATCGACTCCGCGCGGCTCGCCGAGCTGTGGCAGGAGCGGGGCCAGGATTTCGCGACCGTCCACGTCGTGAGCCGACTGATCGATTACACCACCGACGGCGCGGGCGCCGTCGTCTTGGGCTCGAAGACCGCGCCCGCGCGCGTGGCGCAGTGGTGGACGTTCACCCGGCCCATGGGCCCCTACGCCTGGAGGCTGGCGGCGATCGAGCAACGGTAGTTCGCATCTTGCGCTTGGTTCGGCGCTACAATCACGGGTGGAGGTGGTACCCATGATGCAGCGCCGTACTTTGGTCGTGATGGCCCTCGTGGTGATGGCCGTGCTCTCCACGCAACTCTCCGATGCGTGGGCGCGCGCAGGGAGCGGCGGCAGCCGCGGTTCGCGCTCCTACTCGTCGCCGGCGCGTCCATCTCCGACATCGCCGTCCAACCCCTCCACTCCCTCGAGCTTGCGCAGCCAGCCCACGTCGCCCACCACGGCGCCGCGCCCGGGCATGTTCGGCGGCGGGCTCATGGGCGGCATCGCGGGCTTCGCGCTCGGCGGCCTCCTCGGCAGCATGCTCTTCGGCGGCATGGGCGGCATGGGCGGCGGGGGCGGCTTCGGCGGCATCGGGATGCTCGAGATCCTCCTCATCGGCGGCGGCCTGTTCCTGCTCTATCGGTTCATGAAGTCGCGCCGCGAAGCTCAGCAGCCCGCGTACTCGACGGCGGGCGCCGCCTACGGCGGTGGCGCGCCGGCGAGCGGCACCGGCATCGGCGGCACGGCGACCATGGAGATGCCGGCGGGTATTTCAGACCTCGAGCGCGGCATCGCGCATATTCAACAGATGGATCCCGCGTTCGACGTGGCCGCCGTCGCGCAGCTCGGCCGTGAGACGTTCACGAGCGTGCAAAGCGCGGTGATGGCCAACAACATGGCGCCCGTGGCCGGCCGGCTCACGTCGCGGATGTACACCGAGCTGCAGAACCAGTGCGACCGGCTGCGCGCGACGCGGCAGACGAACCGCCTCGAGCGGATCGACGTGCAGCGCGCGGACGTCACGGAAGCGTGGCAGGAAAGCGGCCAGGATTACGTGACCGTGTACCTGGAGGGGACCCTGCTCGATTACACGGTGGAGGACAGCAGCGGGCGCGTCGTGGCCGGCTCGAACACGGTGACGGAGCCCTTCCGGGAGTTCTGGACATTCGCCCGTCCCGTTGGCCCCAATGCGTGGAAGCTGTCCGCGATCCAACTGGGGTAGACGACGCCGTCGCGCTTGACGCGCACCTGGATCATCGGCGGACTGGCGGCGATCGTCGTGCTGGCGATCGCCGCCCTTGTCGCCGTCCCCTACCTCGTCGATCTGCCCCGCATCCAGGCGTTGATCGCCAGTAACGCCTCGCAGGCCCTGGGCCGCCCCGTCAAGTTTCGATCGATGTCCGTCGCCGTGCTGCCGCTGCCCGCCGTGGAGCTGCACGGCGTGGAGATCGCCGAGGATCCCAACTTCGGTACCGATCCCTTCCTGCGCCTCGACACGGGTGTCATTCGCCTCAAGCTGTGGCCGTTGCTCGGCGGGCGCGTGGAGCTGGGCGACATCTCGCTCAAGAAGCCGCACATCACGGTGATCACGCAGCGGGACGGACGGATGAACATCGCCACCCTCGGCGGCCCCGGCGAGCCGCGGCCGGCGGCGCGAGCGCCGCGCAGCGGT
>CAYQQT010000212.1:1339-6762 GCA_964419375.1 uncultured bacterium | reverse complement strand
AGCACGGCGCCAAGCTGCTCTACGCCTTCTGCGAAGCCACCGTGCCCAAGCTTACCGTCATCACGCGCAAGGCCTACGGGGGCGCCTACTGCGTGATGTCGTCCAAGCACATTCGCGGCGACGCGAACTTCGCGTACCCGACGGCGGAGATCGCGGTGATGGGCCCCGAGGGCGCCGTGAACATCCTGTACCGGCGCGACGTGGAAGCGGCCGCGGACGGCGCCGCCCTCAAGGAGGCCAAGACGCGCGAGTACCGCGAGAAGTTCGCGAATCCGTACGTGGCCGCCGAGCGCGGCTACATCGACGAGGTGATCGAGCCGCGTGACACGCGCCCGCGCCTCATCGCCGTCCTCGAGCTGCTGCGGACCAAGCGCGACACGAACCCGCCCAGGAAGCACGGCAACATCCCGCTCTGACGGCATGGCCACAGACGAGCGCAACGCGCTGTTCACGACGTCGTGGGGCGAGCCCGTGAAGCCGGTGTACCGTGCCGCCGACGTGCCGTCCGGGGCGGACGCCGCCGCGCCCGGCGAGTACCCGTACACGCGCGGCGTGCACCCGTCGATGTACCGCTCGCGCCTGTGGACGATGCGCCAGTACGCGGGCTTCGGCTCCGCCGCCGAGACCAACAAGCGCTACCGGTTCCTGCTCGACCAGGGCCAGACGGGGCTGTCGGTGGCCTTCGATCTGCCCACGCAGATGGGACACGATCCCGACGCGCCCATCGCCCAGGGCGAGGTGGGCAAGGTGGGCGTCTCCGTCGCGTCGCTCGAAGACATGCTGGACCTGTTCGAGGGCATCCCACTCCATCGCGTGTCCACGTCGATGACGATCAACGCCACCGCGTCCATCCTGCTCGCGCTCTACATCGCGGTGGCGAGGCGGCAGGGCGTGCAGGCGAGCGCGGTGTCCGGCACCACGCAGAACGACATCCTGAAGGAGTACATCGCGCGCGGCACGTACATCTTCCCGCCCGCGCCCTCCATGCGGCTCGTTACCGACATGTTCGCGTTCTGCCGCCAGCACGCCCCGCGCTGGAACACGATCTCTATCTCGGGCTACCACGTGCGCGAGGCCGGCTGCACCGCGGTGCAGGAGGTGGCCTTCACCCTCGCCAACGGCATCGCCTACGTGCAGGCAGCGCTGGAGGCCGGGCTCGCCGTGGACGACTTCGCCCCCCAGCTGTCGTTCTTCTTCAACGCGCACAACAACCTCATCGAAGAAGTGGCGAAGTTCCGCGCGGCGCGGCGCCTGTGGGCGCGCCTCATGCGCGAGCGCTTCGGGGCGAAGGATCCCCGCTCCCTTGCGCTGCGCTTCCACGCGCAGACGGCGGGCAGCATGCTCACCGCGCAGCAGCCGGAGAACAACATCGTGCGGGTGGCGGTGCAGGCGCTCGCGGCCGTCCTCGGCGGCTGCCAGTCGCTGCACACGAACTCGATGGACGAGGCGCTCGCGCTGCCCACGGAGCGCGCCGTCCGCATCGCGCTGCGCACGCAGCAGATCCTCGCCCACGAATCGGGCGTGGCCGACACCGCCGATCCCCTCGGGGGCGCCTATGCCGTGGAGGCGCTCACGCGGGACATCGAGGCGGGTGCTGCGGCGTACATCACGCGCATCGACGACCTCGGCGGGTCCGTGGCCGCCATCGGCTTCATGCAGCGCGAGATCCAGGACGCCGCCTATCGCTACCAGCGCGAGGTGGAGGACAAGGCGCGCATCGTGGTCGGCGTCAACGACTTCGTGAGCGACGAGGTGCCGCCCTCCAACCTGTTCCAGCTCGAAGCCGGGGTCGGGGAGGCGCTCCAGGAGCGAGTAACGCGTGTGCGCGAGGGGCGGGACCGCGACCGCGCGCTGCGGGCGCTCGATGCGCTGGAAGCGGGAGCGCGGGGAAGGAGCAACATGATGCCGCTCATCATCGAGGCCGTGGACGCGTCGGTCACCCTCGGCGAGATCTGTGAACGGCTGCGGCTGGTCTTCGGCGTGCACCAGCCGTCGGTGACGTTTTGAGCGCGTGGCGGGCCCTGGCCGCCGCCCTCGTCCTCGCCTGTGTCTGCGTGAGTCCCGCCGCGGCGGGCATGGCCGATCGGGTGGGGACGACCTTCGGCTTCATGGTGGCGGAGTTCATCACGGCCTTCCAGCCCGCCGAAGGCATCGTCATCTCCGCGGACAGGGACGAGATCTTTCTCGACGTGAACGCGCGCACGGGCGCGCAGGTGGGGCAGGAGTACACGATCTTCCGCAAGGGCAATCCGTTCGTGCACCCGTTCACCGGCAAGCCCCTGGGCCGCTACGAAGACGTCCTCGGCTACGCGCACGTGCGCCGGGTCAACGCCGAGTTCTCGGTGGCGACCTTCGTGCCCGCGCCCGACAAGCCGGCGCCGCGCCCCGAGGACGGCGCCCGCATCACGCGCGGGCGCATCAAGGTGGCGGTGACGCCCGTGCTCGACATGACGGAGACGAAGCCGGACGTGCGGCGCGTGCCCTTTCTCATGGCCACCGCCCTCGATCGCTCGCGGCGCTTCCAGGTCGTGGACCCGCTCGCCGTGTCCGACATGTTCGCCGCCGCCGCCGTGCGCGTGGAAGAGGTTCTCGGCCGTCCCGAGCGTGCCGTCCGTGTGGCGAAGAATCTCGACGTCACCGGCTGGATCGTACCCGTCCTCATCGAGCGGCGCGGCGTCGTCTACCTGGACGTGACGTACATCTCCGCCGTGACCGGCACCGCGCTCTTCTCGCGCCGCGAGCTCGTGGTCGCCAACAGCGCCACCGAGGAGCAACGGTTTCCGTGGGAGCCGCGGGTCGAGGACTGAACGGCACGTCGATGTGCTATCGTAGGCGCCGCATGAAGATGCAGCGTGTTGCGTGGTTGCTCGCCGTGCTGCTGGTCGTGTCGGGGTGTGCCACCGTCCGCCAGATCGTGGGCATGACCGCGGTGGGCGAGCCGTCGGTCAACATCAAGTCCGCCGAGACGCGCTGGCTGCTCATCAAGAATCCCCGGTACGGTGACGTGCGCAGCGAGCCTGAGTACGTGTGGGTCGAAGAGGACAAGGTGCCCACCACCCTCACCACGCTTTTCCGTGGCAAGTCCGCCATCATCGCGGCGCCCGAGATCGTCGCCAAGTACGGCACGCCTCCCGGCGGCGGCAAGATCAGCCCGCGGCAGGGCGTGCCGTATCAGACGCCGGCGGAGCAGACGCGCGTCGAGCGCGGGACGGCGGGCGTCGACCCGGCGCGGGCGACGGGCGGGGGCGCCGTGGCCGCCGCGGAGCCGGTCAAGCGCGGCTTCGTCGTGTATGTCGACACCACGCGCATCGTCATCGATCTCACCTCCGCCGACGGCGTGAAGCCGGGAAGCGTGGTGAGCCTGCGGCGCGACCGCGTGCCCCTCGTCCATCCCGTCACCGGTGAGGTGCTCGGCGAGCTCGACGAGGAAGTGGCGACGGCGCGGGTGACCGAGCTGCGTGAGCGCTTCTCCGTGGCCGAGGTGCAGACCGTCGCCGCCGGCTCGCAGATTCAGGTCCGCGACCGCGTCGTCTTGAAGTAGCGCCGCTCCCCGCCGTGCCCACGCCCACCGTCGAGCAGGTCCTGAAGGAGCGCGTGGCTGCGCTCGTGGGCGACGATCTCGCCGCCGTCGAGAACGAGATCCGCCGCGAGCTGCACTCTCCCGTCGCGCTCATCCAGGAGATGGGCGGCTACATCGCGGGCGCCGGGGGCAAGCGGCTGCGCCCCATCCTCCTCCTGCTCGCCGCCCGCCTCGCGGGGTACCGGGGGCCGCGCGCGGTGCGGCTGGCCTGCGTGGTGGAGATGCTGCACACGGCCACGCTCATCCACGACGACGTGGTCGATCAGGCCCCGCTGCGGCGGGGCCGGCCCTCCGCCAACGCGCAGTGGGGGGACGATGCCTCCGTGCTCGTGGGCGACCACCTCTACTCGAAGTCGTTCGCGATGCTCGTCCTCGACAACGACCGCGCCATCATGGAGACGCTGGCGCGGGCCACGGTGTCGATGACGGAAGCGGAGGTGTTCCAGCTCCAGCTCAAGCGCAGCGGCATGACGGCGGAGCCCGACTACGTGCGCATCATCACGCAGAAGACGGCCTCCTTCATCTCCGCGTGCTGCCGTATCGGCGCGCTCCTCGGCGGCAGCCCGCCCGTGCAGACGGAGGCGCTCACCCGCTACGGGCTCGACATCGGCGTGGCCTTCCAGATCTCCGACGACTCCCTCGACTTCGTGGCCGACCAGGAGCGGCTCGGGAAGGCGGTGGGCGCCGACTTACGCGAGGGCAAGCGCACCCTGCCCCTCATCGCGATGCTCGAGCGCGTACGCGCCACGGAAGCGGAGCGCGTGCGCGCGCTCCTGCGCCGGCGCGCGCTGGAGCCCGCCGAGATCGAGGAGATCCGCCGCCTCGTGCTGGAGCATGACGGCGTCGAGTACGCGCGCACGCGCGCCCACGCGTATGCCCAGGCGGCCAAGGCCGACCTCGAGGTCTTTCCGGCGTCGGAGGAGCGCGAGACCCTCGTGCTCGTCGCCGACTTCGTCGTGGACCGCGACCGCTGAGCCGTGGCGCCCATCATCACCTTCACGACGGACTTCGGTCTCCGAGACCCGTACGTCGCGGAGATGAAGGGCGTCGTCCTCGGGATCGCCGGCGCCGGAACGCCGCTGGTCGACGTCACGCACGACGTGCAGCGTCATGACGTGGCCGAAGCCGCTCTCGCCCTCGAGGCCGCCGCGCCCTTTTTTCCCGCCTCCACCATCCACGTGGCGGTGGTGGATCCCGGAGTGGGGACGTCACGGCGGGGCCTGGTCGTCGCCTCCCGCGGGCAGCTCTTCGTCGGCCCCGACAACGGCCTCTTGACGCCCTTCCTCGGCGGCGACGAGTGGTCGGCGTTCGAGATCGCCTCCCCGGAGCACCGGCTGGCCGTCGTCAGCCGCACGTTTCACGGCCGCGACGTCTTCGCGCCCGCCGCCGCCTATCTCGCAGGCGGGCTGGCGCCCGCGCAGCTCGGCCCCGCCGTCGCCGACCCCGTGCGGCTGGCGTGGGCGGAGATGCGCGAGGTGGCGGGCGCCATCGCGGGCTCCGTCGTGCACGTGGACCGCTTCGGCAACCTCGTGACCTCGATCCATGCCGATTCCGTGACCGGCCTCGGCACGCAGACGCGCCTGCGGGTATCGGGACGCCTGTTACGGATGGTGGGCACGTACGGAGACCTCGACCACGGCGAGGTGGGCGCGCTGCGGGGTTCGAGCGGACGGCTGGAGATCGCGGCCCGGGAGGCGAGCGCAGCGGCCCTTCTGAAGGCCCGCCGCGGCACGCCGGTGCTCGTCAGTCGGACGATTTCGCCGGTGAAGAAGCGGGTGCGGAGGCTGCCTTAGTCTCGGTGCTGGCGGCCGGCGCCGCCGACTTCGTGTCCGACTTCGTGTCT
>CAYQQT010000212.1:0-1239 GCA_964419375.1 uncultured bacterium | reverse complement strand
CCCGTGGCGACCTTTTCGGATTCTTTCGCTTTTTTCCGGGCCTCTGACGGATAGTCAGTAACGTACCAGCCTTCCCCTTTCAGGATGAAGGGGGCGGCGGACAGCAGGCGGCGGACGGGGCCACCGCACCCGTCGTGCAGCGTCAGGGCAGGCTCGGAGATTCGTTGCCGGATCTCGAAGATCTGCCGGCACTTGTCGCACTGGTACTCGTAGGTGGGCACGAGTGCAGGCTACATGGGAGGGTGGAAGGTGTCAACAAAACAGGCTTTTTTGGCCGCGATGGTGGCGATGTGTCTGGTGACGGCGGGCTGCGCTTCAACGAGGCCCACCAGCGATCTCGATCGACTCAAGGCGCAGGGCGCGTACGAGCGGGCCATTGGCCATGTGCAGGCGCGCGAGGCGGGCGCGGCGTTGACCGCCGCGCAGGAGGCGGTCGCCTTCGACGGCAGCATCGCGATCTATCGCGACCTGCTCGGGCTGATCTACCTGGAGCTGCAGCGCCCCGACCTCGCCGTCGAGCACTTCCAGCGCGCGGTGCAGATCGATCCCAAGTTCGCCGACGCACATTTTCACCTCGGCACCGCGCTCGCGGAGACGCGTCGGTGGGAAGAAGCGGTGGCGACCTATCGCACCGCCATCGCGCTGCCGAGCATGACCGTGCCCGATTTCGCGCATCAGAACCTCGGAGTGGCGCTCTACAACCTGCGCCGGTACCGCGAGGCGGAGCAGGCGCTACGCTTCGCCATCGCGCTCGATCCCCGGCTTCAGGCCGCCTACTACCACCTGGGCCTGCTCTTCAATGCCGAGCAGCGCCAGGAAGAGGCCAAGGCCGCCTTCCGGCACGCCCGGCAGCTTGGGCCCGACTCCCCCTTCGGCCAGGCGGCCGCCGACCACCTCAAGGCGATGGGGGAGGGTGGCTAGTCGGCTACCACCGGCGGTCCGGCCCCTTCTCGGCGGGCTGACAGTGTTTGTCAAAAGGGTAATTTTCTTGACCGTAACGGCCGCGGCGATGTAAAACGTTCGTGTTGCCCAAAAGTCTGTCGGGCAATGGCTTTACGCAGTTGTTGGTGATGTCGGTGTGATAGACGTGAAACGTTCTCAACGCAACGCACCACATTTGAGGAGGCGGTAAATGAGGCGATTCATTGCAGTCGCAGTCGCAGTCGCCGTTGTCGCTCTCTTCGGAGCCATCACGCCGGCGTCGGCGCAGGTGCCCGCTCCGAAGGTGACGATCAACGG
>CAYQQT010000211.1:0-6764 GCA_964419375.1 uncultured bacterium | reverse complement strand
AAGCCGTCGTAGGGCAGCTGGTTGAAGATGACCTCCGCCACCCGCTCGTAGCCGCCCTGCGTGCGCCAGCTGGACCGGAAGTTGCCCCGGCACAGGTGCGTGCAGACCGTGAGGTCGCGCGGCTTGTCGCGCAGCGTGGCCTGGACGAGCTTCACGGACAGCCGGAGCTGGGCATCGGGATCCTCGCCCGCCGCCGCGCTCTGCTTGCGGACGTCCTCGTCGCAGAGATACGCGAGGCTGACGTCGTCGAGCTGCAGGTAGCGGCAGCCCGCCGCGTAGAGGTCGGCGATCTCGGCGCGATAGGCGGCGGCGGTGTCCTCCACGAAGGCGTCGAGGTCCGGGTAGACGGCAGTGTCGATGTTGGCGCGGCCCACCTGCGAGTACAGCATGCACGGCGACGGCATGGTGACCTTGGGCGTGCGCGACACGACGGAGGCCAGGTACTTGAAAGCGTCCACGAAGATGGGCCGGGGCCGGGTGATGCGGCTGCGCACCTGAAGATCGGGGCGCGTGAAGAACACCTCTCCCGTCTTGCCGTGGAAGGTCACGGGCACCGTCTTGCCTTCGCTCGCGAGCCCGCCGAGGCCGAGCAGAAAATCCATGTGCCACGACTTGCGACGCAGCTCTCCGTCCGTGATGCCCTCGAGGCCGATCCCTTCCTGCAGCGCGACTACGTCACGGATGGCCGCGTCCTGGGCGGCGCGCAGCTCGGCCGCGCTCGCGCGCCCGGCCTCCACCTCGAGCCTGAGCGCCTTGAGTGACGGAGGACGCAGGAGGCTGCCGACGTGATCGGCGCGGAAGGGCGGTCGCGTGCCAGCCATCGACGTCACCGTCCCGCCGGCACGGCCGGCGGCAGCGCGGACTCGAGCTGGACCTTGTGCCCCCAGAGGCTGCCGCGGTCGTGACGCTGCACCTGCCAGGTGGCGTCGTCGATGAGCCGTCCGCCCCAGCCATACTCGATCTCGAAGCCGGACGGCGTCATGACGTAGAAGGACACCATCTGATCGTTCGAGTGGCGGCCGATGGTCGTCGCCAGCGGCGTCCCCGTCTTGACGGCCACATCCAGCGCGGTGCCGACGTCGTCGAGCGAGTTCGTCTCCACCATGAAGTGCCACATCTTCTTGTCGCGGCTGCGCGGCGAGTCCACGCTGCGGGGCTGGAAGGCGATCGAGTGGTGGCGCGGGTTGCAGTGCAGGAAGACCATGGTGCCGATGTAATCCGAGATGCGAAAGCCGAGCGCGTCCATGAGCAGCTTCACGCTGTCCGCCGGGCTCTCGGAGCGCAGCACGACGTGCCCGAAGCCGAAAGCGCCCGTCATGAAGCCGGACATGGGACGCGCGGGCACGAAGGGCGGGTCCCAGCGCATGTGCGGGCCCACGGAGAGCTCGAACGGCAGCCCGCCCGTCTCGAACTTCACGAGGTCGACCACGCGGCGGTCGCCGATCTCGGCGGGCGTCCCCTGCGTCACGCGGACGCCGGCTGCGCGCAGGGCCGCCTTGCTCGCCTCGTAGGCGGCGTGCGTCGGCGCCTGCACGCCTATATAGAGGACGTCGTCCTCGCCGCTCGGGTGCAGGGCGATGCGGTGGTGGTACTCGTCCATGCGTAAGTAGACGCCACCACCCTCGCCGCCCTCCATCACCTGCATGCCGAGCACGTCCGCGGCGAAGCTGCGCCAGCGCGCCATGTCGCTGACGCCGATCCCGACGTACGCCACCTGCGAGTCACTCATGGCCTGCCCTCCGCTTTCCGCGCGTCCTGAATGGCGCGCCACACGCGCTCCGCCGTGGCGGGCATGTCGAGCTCGCGCACGCCGAGCGGCGCGAGCGCGTCGAGGACCGCGTTCATCACCGCGGGCAGCGCGCCCACGGTGCCCGCCTCCCCCGCCCCCTTGGCGCCGATCGGGTTGAGCTTCGTCGGCACCGGATTGCTGCCGATGTGCATCTCGGGCAGCGTGTCGAAGCGCGGCATCGCATAGTCCATGAACGATCCCGTCAGGAGCTGGCCCGACTCCGCGTCGTACACGACCTCTTCCATGAGCGCCTGCCCCACACCCTGCGCGACACCCCCGTGGATCTGTCCCTTGAGCGTGACCGGGTTCACGACGGTGCCCACGTCGTCGACGACCGCGTAGCCGACGATCGCCACCGTGCCCGTCTCAGGGTCGATCTCCACCTCGCACACGTGGCAGCCGTTGGGCCACGTGTCCTGCTTCGGCGAGAAGGTGCCCGTCTCGTAGAGGCCCGGCTCCACGCCGGGCGGCAGCTGCCCGGGCTGGAAGGCGGCCTTGACGACATCCTTGAGAGCGACGGCGCGATCGGTGCCTTTCACCGTGAAGCGGCCGTCGGCGAACACGATATCGCCCTCCGCCGCTTCCAGCAGCCGCGCGGCGATCTTCGTGGACTTCGCGATCACCTTGTCGGCGGCCATCCACAGCGCGCTGCCGCCGATGACGGTGGAGCGCGAGCCCATGGTGCCGGTGCCGAAGGCGACGCGATCCGTGTCGCCGTCGATGTAGCGCACGTCGGCCGGATCGAGGCCCAGCCGCTCGTGCAGGATCTGCTTGAACGTCGTCTCGTGGCCCTGTCCCTGGTTCTTGGTGCCCATCAGGATGGTGGCGCCGCCGCTGGCGGAAAAACGGATCTCCGCGAACTCCGGCTGCGGCCCCGCCGCCCGCTCGATCGCGTTCACGATGCCGAGGCCGCGCAGCCTCCCCCGCGCGTGCGCCGTCTCGCGCCGGGCGGAAAAGCCGGCGACGTCGCCGAGCTTCAGCGCCTGCTGCATGCTCGCCTCGAACTCGCCGGAGTCGTAGGTGACCCCGAGCGGCGTGCGGTACGGCATGGCGGAGGCGGGGATGAGGTTCCGGCTACGCAGCTCCACGCGATCCACGTTCAGCTCGCGGGCCGCGTCGTCGATGAGCCGCTCGATGACGTAGGTCGCCTCCGGCCGTCCCGCCCCACGGTACGGCGCCGTCGAGTTGGTGTTGGCGAGCACGCTGGTCACGTGGACGTGGGCGGCGGCGATGGTGTAGACGCCCACCACGCCCACCACGTTGGTGAAGGTGGCGAGCAGGTTGCGGTCCGAGGAGACGTAGGCGCCGACGCCGGCGAGCGTGCGCACCCGCACCGCCAGGAATCGTCCGTCGGCGTCGAGCGCCAGCTCCGCCTCGCTCACGTTGTCGCGCGCGTGCTCGTCGGCGGGGATCGCCTCGCGCCGCTCGCACGTCCACTTCACGGGCCGGCGCAGCTTGCGCGCCGCCCACAGCACGAGGCGGTGCTCCGGGTACTGCCAGCCCTTGGTGCCGAAGGCGCCGCCGACGTCACCCACGATGACGCGGATGTCCTGCTCGGGGATCTTGAAGATGTTGGCGGCGAGCGCGTTGCGCACGCGGTGCGGATACTGGACATCGGCGTAGAGGGTGTAGCGCGCCTCGCCCGCATCCCACACGCCGAGGGCGCCGCGCGCTTCCATGTACTGCGCGTGCACCCGGGTGATCACGTACCGGCGGCGCACCACGCGATGCGCGCGCGCGAACGCCGCCTCCGTGGCGGGCTTGTCGCCCACCTCGAACACGTTGGAGACGTTGTCCGGACACTCGTCCCAGACCGCGGGCGCGCCGGGACGCACGGCGTCGGCAATCGAGGTCACCGACGGAAGCGGCTCGTACTCGACGCGCAGCCGCTCCGCCGCGTCCTCCGCCTGCGCGAGCGTCTCGGCGATCACCATGGCGACGGGATCGCCGACGTACCGCACGCGGCCCTGCGTGAGGCCGCGGTGGGGCGGGGCGAACATGGGCGAGCCGTCGGGCCGCTTGCGCTTGAGCGTCATCTGCATGGTGCCGAGGTCGCGCGCGACGTCGGCGCCGGTGTACACGGCGAGAGCGCCGGGCGCCGCGAGGGCGGGAGCGGTGTCGATGGCCGCGATGCGCGCGTGCGCGTGCATCGATCGCACGATGACGGCGCAGGCCTGCCCGGGCAGGTTCACGTCGCCGAGGAAGCGGCCCTGCCCTCGCAGCAGGCGCGCGTCCTCCACGCGCTTGATGCCCTGCCCGATCCCGAAGCGGCCCATCAGCACGTCCTCATGGAAGGCGCATTCTCCACCGGCGACCGCGTCGCGGTCAAGGAACCCCCGTGATATAACCGCCGGAACCATGGCGACCCCTAGCCGCAAAGACATCATCGACGAGGACGTCCGCGACCTCGCGCGCCTCGGGTACGCCCAGCAGCTCTACCGGGAGATGGGCGGCTTCTCCAACTTCGCCATCTCGTTCTCCATCATCTCCGTGCTCACCGGCGCCGTCCTCCTCTACGGCTACGGACTGAAGTTCGCGGGGCCCATTGTGAACTCGGTGGGGTGGCCGGTCGTCAGCCTCTTCACGCTCGCCGTGGCCGCCTCCATGGCGGAGCTGGCCTCCGCCTACCCAACGGCTGGGGGACTGTATTTCTGGGCGTTCCGCCTCGGCGGCCGCACGTGGGCGTGGGTCACGGCGTGGCTCAACATGATCGGACAGGTCACCATCACCGCCGGCATCAACGTGGCCGCCGCCACGTACCTCATCGGCGCCGTCACCCGCATCGCGGGCGTGCCCGCCGAGGCCGCGGTGCCGGTCTTCGGCGCCGTCACCGGCTGGTACTTCCAGCTCTTCGTGATGGTCCTCATCATGGTGCCGCAGGTGCTCATCAACATCTTCGGCATCCGCCTCACCGCCCGCCTCAACGACTTCAGCGTGTGGTGGCACGTGGGCGGCGTGCTGGTGATCGCGGGGCTGCTCACGTTCCTGGGCACGCACCACAACAGCGCCGGCTTCCTCTTCCAGCACGTCACGGTCACCACGCCGCTCGAGGCCTCCTCGGCCGATCTGGGCGGCGGCCGCGTGGCGCCCGCGCTCGTCATCGCCGACCTCAAGCTGCCGTCGCCGCTGTTCGCCCTCGTGCCCGGCCTCGCCTCGCTGTACGCGGCGGCGCCCTTCGCGCTCGTCTTCGTGCTCGGCCTGCTGCAGGCCCAGTGGACGTACACGGGCTACGACGCCTCCGCGCACGTCGCGGAAGAGACCGTGATGGCGCGGCTGAACACCGCGTGGGGCGTCTTCCTGTCCGTGGCGGTGTCGGCGGTGGTGGGCTACGTCCTGCTGATGATCCTCACGTGGTGCATTCCGCGCGGCGACGTGGCGGCCACCGCCAACGACCCCTATCCCGTGCTGCAGATCGTGTACGGCAACCTGTCGCGCTTCTTCGCCAACGTCGTCGCCGTCATCATCGGGGGCGCGATGTGGCTGTGCGGACTGGCCTCCATCACGTCCATGGCACGCATGTGGTATGCGTTCGCCCGCGACGACGGCATGCCCGGCGCCGCCCTCCTCAAGCGCGTCGACGCGCGCCGGCGCACGCCCACGTGGGCCATCGTCGTCACGAGCCTTCTCGCCGTGCTCATCACGGTGTACGCGGCCGCCTTCTCGGTGGTGACGTCGATCAGCACCATCACCCTCTACCTGGCCTACGTCATCCCCATCTACCTCAACTGGCGCAACCGCCGGCGGGGCCGCGGAGAATTCGCCACCGCGGACACGGCGCCGTGGAGCCTCGGTCGCTGGAGCCCCGCCGTGAATGTCATCGCCATCGTTTGGGTGATCTTCATCACGATCGTCTTCGCGCTGCCTCCCAACGAGCTGGTGCTGTGGACAATGCTACTCGTCGCCCTCGTCCTCGCCGCCTACTGGCGGCTGTCCGCGCGCCGCCGCTTCGTCGGTCCCGCTGCCGCGCCGCCGTGAGGATAGCGCGGTGAACCTCGATCAGCTTCGCGCCAGCTCCAGGCGCTCGAGGCGGAGGTGGGCGCGCGGCCCTTCACGCGCGAAGGGCAGACCATGGCGCTCACGGAGGCGGGCCGCCTGCTGCTCGAGCACGCCGACCTCGTCTTCGGCGCCCTCTCCCGCGCCCGCGAGGCGCTCGACGGCCTGCAAGGCCTGGAGCACAGCCATCTGCGCGTGGGCGCCGCGAGCACGATCGGCACTCACCTGCTGCTGCCCCTGCTCGGCCGCTTCAAGACGTTCACCTTTCCCGTCAATCAGCAAACCAAGTAGCGCGCCGCCTCGCGTCAGCGGCGCGGATGGTCAACGACTGAGGCTCGCGAGAAACGCGGGCGCCCGTACGATCTTCACTGAACGATACGATGCGAGGGTCAGGAGGTCGCGATCGCCGCTCACCAGATAGTCTGCGTCACCCTCCACGGCTGCCGCGAGGAACATATCGTCGCTTCGATCCCGGCTGGCGCGGACATCGAGCCGTCCTTCGACCACAATGCTGCCCTCGGCAAGAATCTCGAGCAGCTCCACGACTTCGAGATCCGTCATCCAGCGAGCATCGCGAATCCGGGGATACGAAAGAACTCGCCCCAGCTCTTCGAGGAGTGGAGGCGAGATGACGAGATCGAAAGCGCCGCGGCGCCAAGCGTCGAGAACGCGACGCTCGTTGCCGCGTCGGATAAGGACCGCCGAGACAATGACGTTCGTATCGAGGACCGCCCTCATGCGCGCGGCCGGCGGCCCTCCTGACGGACCGAGCCGACGGCCTGGCGGATGACGCGTCGGATCTCCGCCGCCGGCACCCGTCGTGTGCGCGCATCGACGCGAGCGAGAAGCGGGGCGATCCGTTCGCGCGTCGTCTCTTTCCGTACTCCGCGAGTCTCGACGTAGAAGCGGAGCGCCTCGCGGACGAGCTCTGACTTCGTGCGGTTCTCCTCCCGCGCAACGGCCTCGGCTTGCTTGAGGAGCG
>CAYQQT010000210.1:0-6767 GCA_964419375.1 uncultured bacterium | reverse complement strand
CGGGAAAGGCCGTTGACACCCTCCGGACGACGACTTACCCTCAGGCCCGCGAGTCCCGGCCTCATCTAACCGCCGAACTCCGGAGGAACAGTCGTGAAACTCCCAGTGAAGATGACGATCAACGGCCAGAGCTACAGCCACGAGGTGGAGGCGCGTCTGCTGCTCGTCCACTACATCCGCGAGCAGGTGGGGCTGACGGGCACCCACGTCGGCTGCGACACCAGCCAGTGCGGCGCCTGTACCATCTCGATGAACGGGCAGGCGGTGAAGTCGTGCACGCTGTTCGCCGTGCAGGCGGACGGGGCCACCATCACCACCATCGAAGGCCTCGCCAAGAACGGTGAGTTGCATCCGATTCAGATGGGCTTCTGGGAAAAGCACGGCCTGCAATGTGGCTTCTGCACGCCGGGCATGATCATGGCCGCCCAGCAATTGCTGGAGCGCTATCCCACGCCGACGGAAGAGCAGATCCGTCACCAGCTCGACGGCAATCTTTGCCGCTGCACGGGCTACCACAACATCGTGAAGGCGATCCAGTGGGCGTCGGAACAAATGGCCGGAAAGAAGTGAGGCAGCGTTATGGCAACCACGGCTGAGCAGCGCCTCTTCGGGAAATCGATCAAGCGCCGGGAGGATCCGCGCTTCATCACCGGTAAGGGCCACTACACGGACGACCTCAAGCTTCCCGGCATGACCTACGCCGCCTTCGTGCGCAGCCCGCACGCGCACGCGCGCATCCGTAACCTCGACACCGGGCGCGCCGCCAAGCACCCGGGCGTGGTGGCGGTCTTCACCGGCAAGGACATGACGGGCGTGAACTCGCTGCCCTGCGGCTGGCTGCTGCCCGATCTCAAGGTGCCGCCCCACATGCCGCTCATCTCGGACGTGACGCGCCACGTGGGCGATCCCGTCGCCATCGTCATCGCGGAGAGCCAGGACGCCGCCCTCGACGCCGCCGAGCTGGTGCAAGTGGACTGGGAGGTGCTGCCCGCCGTCACCAGCACGGAGAAAGCAGCCGCCAAGGGATCGCCGCAGCTGCACGCGGTAGCCCCCGACAACGTCGCCTTCAAGTGGCAGATCGGCGATGCCGCCGCCACCGAGGCCGCCTTCAAGAGCGCGGCGGTGGTGGTGAAGAAGCGCATCGTCAACCAGCGGCTCGTGGCCAACGCCATCGAGCCGCGCGCGTGCGTGGCGCGCTACGAGGACGCCACCGGCGACCTCACGCTGTGGGTGACCTCGCAGAATCCGCACGTGCACCGGCTGCTCATGACCGCCTTCGTGCTCGGCATCCCCGAGCACAAGGTGCGCGTGATCGCGCCGGACGTCGGCGGCGGCTTCGGCTCCAAGATCTTCCTCTACAACGAGGAGACCGTCTGCTCGTGGGCCACGCGCAAGATCAAGCGGCCCATTCGGTGGACGGCCACACGGCGCGAGGCCTTCCAGACCGACGCCCACGGCCGTGACCACGTCACCGACGCCGAGATCGCCATGGACAAGGACGGCAAGATCCTCGCCCTGCGCGTGAAGACCATCGCCAACATGGGCGCCTACCTGTCGACGTTCGCGCCCGCGGTGCCGACCTACCTCTACGCGACGCTGCTCAACGGCTGCTACACCATCGGCGCCATCCACGCCGACGTCACCGGCGTCTTCACCAACACCACCGTCGTGGACGCCTATCGCGGGGCGGGGCGGCCGGAGGCGGCGTACCTCATCGAGCGGATGGTCGACGCGGGCGCGGCGAAGCTGAAGCTGGATCCCGCCGACGTGCGCAAGAAGAACTTCATCCCGAAGTTCAACACGCCGTACCAGACCCCGGTGGCGCTCGCCTACGACAGCGGCGACTACGCGCCGGCCTTCGACAAGCTGCTCGCGATGCTCGACTATAAGAAGTTCCGCGCCGAGCAGGAGCAGGCGCGCAAGCAGGGCCGGCTGCTCGGCGTCGGCTTTTCCACCTACATCGAGGCGTGCTCCATCGCCCCCTCCAAGGTGGTGGGCTCGCTGGGCGCGCAGGCCGGCCTCTACGAGTCGGGCCAGGTCCGCGTCCATCCCACGGGCAAGGTCACCGTCTACACCGGCTCGCACTCGCACGGGCAGGGGCACGAGACCACGTTCGCCCAGCTCGTGGCCGACGAGCTCAGCATTCCCATGGACGACGTCGAGATCGTGCACGGCGACACCGGCACCGTGCCCTTCGGCATGGGCACGTACGGCAGCCGCTCCGCCGCGGTGGGCGGCACGGCGATCCACATGTCGATCGAGAAGATCAAGGAGAAGGGCAAGAAGATCGCCGCCCATCTCCTGGAAGCCGCGCCCAACGACATCGAGTACGTCAACGGCCAGTTCCAGGTGAAGGGATTCCCCGGCAAGGCGGTGCCCTTCGGCCAGGTCGCGCTCACGGCGTACGTGCCGCACAACTATCCGGAAGGGCTCGAGCCGGGCCTCGACGAAACGAGCTTCTACGATCCGTCGAACTTCACCTTCCCCTTCGGCGCGCACGCGTGCGTGGTGGAGGTGGCCCGGGAGACGGGCGAGGTGAAGATCCTCCGTTACATCGCCGTGGACGACGTCGGCAACGTCATCAGCCCCATGATCGTGGACGGCATGGTGCACGGCGGCATCGCGCAGGGCGTGGCGCAGGCGCTCTGGGAGAGCGCCGTGTACGACGACGGCAACGGCCAGCTCGTCACCGGCACCATGATGGACTACGCGCTGCCGAGGGCGGCCATGCTGCCGATGTACGAGACCGACCGCACGGTGACGCCGTCGCCCGTCAACCCCCTCGGCATCAAGGGCGCCGGCGAGACCGGCACCATCGCCGCCACCCCCGCCGTGATGAACGCCGTCGTCGACGCGCTGTCGCCGCTGGGCGTGGATCACATCGAGACCATGCCCCTCACTCCCGAGCGCGTCTGGAAGACCATCCAGGCGGCCACGGCCGCCAAGAAATAACAGGAGACCGACATGTACCCTGCCGCGTTCGAATATCACGCCCCGGCCACGGTCAAGGAAGCTCTGGGTCTGCTCGGCAAGCTCGAAGACGCCAAGATTCTCGCGGGCGGCCACAGCCTGGTCCCGATGATGAAGCTGCGCCTGGCGCAGCCCAAGCACCTCATCGACCTGCGCAAGGTGCCCGGTCTCACGAGCATCAAGGAAGACGGCGGCATGATCGCCATCGGCGCCATGGCCACCCACTACGAGCTGGAGTCGTCGAAGGTGCTAAAGGCCAAGTGTCCGGTGGTGTCGGAGACGGCGGCCATCATCGGCGATCCCCAGGTGCGCAACAAGGGCACCATCGGCGGCTCGCTCGCGCACGCCGATCCCGCCGCCGACATGCCGGCCACCGTCATCGCGCTCGGCGCCGAGTTCGTGTGCGAGGGGCCCAAGGGCCGGCGCACGGTGAAGGTGGACGACTGGTTTCAGGGCTTGATGGCGACCGCGCTACGCGAAGATGAGCTGCTCGTGGAGATTCGCGTGCCCGCGCTCGCGGCCGGCACGGGCGCGGCCTATCTGAAGTTCCCGCACCCGGCGTCGCGCTTCGCGGTGGTGGGCGCGGCCGCCCTCGTCACGCTGGACAAGGAAGGCAAGTGCACGAAGGCGTCCGTCGGCATTACCGGCGCCGGCACCAAGGCCGTGCGCGCCAAGACGGTGGAAGCGGCGCTCACGGGCAAGAAGCTCGATGCGGCCACCATCGAGGCGGCTTCGCAGAAGGGGGCCGATGGCGTGGACGTGCAGGCGGATCTGCAGGGCTCCGTCGAGTACAAGTCGCACCTGTGCCGCGTGTTCGCCCGACGCGCCATCGAAGCCGCGGTGCAGCGCGCCAAAGGCTGAGCGGGCTGCGTGACTCCGGGCGCCGGCGGAGGCGGGGGCGGGCTTCGGGGTTCCGGGACCACGTGGATGGTGGCCGATTCGGACCGAGGGTGGCTGGGCTCCATCGACACGCCGACGTGCGGTCCTAGTTGAGTGGGAAACGGGTCCCTGAACCCCGAAGCCCACCCCGCCTCCGCCGGGCCCTGGGTGAACAGCCGGCTCCGGAGATTTTTCGGACGATGATTGCGGCTGTGGTGTTGGCGGCGGGGTTTGCGCGGCGGATGGGGCGGCAGAAGCTGCTGCTCAGTTTGCACGGCAAGCCGGTGGTGCGGTGGAGTGTGGAGGCGGTGCTGCCGCATGTTGGGGACGTCGTGGTCGTGACCGGGCAGGACGACGCGGCGGTGCGAGAGGCGCTTGGGGGATTGTCCGTCCGGTATGCTGTGAACCCGCGGCCCCAGGATGGACAGGGATCGTCCATTGCTATCGGCGCGCGCGCGCTGAAGCCGTGGACGGCGGCTGTGCTGGTGGTGCTCGGCGATCAGCCGCGGCTGCCGGCCTCTGTCATTCCCGCGCTCCTCGAGGCGCGCACGCGCTCGGGCAAGGCCATCGTCATGCCCGTGTACGAGGGCACGCCGGGCACGCCCGTGCTCTTCGCCTCCGATGTGTTTGCCGAGCTGGCGGCGCTCACGGGGGACGCGGGCGCGCGGGCGGTGGTGGCGGCGCGGCCGGAGCGGGTGGAGGCGGTGGCGGTGGAGTCGCCGATGCCCCTCGACGTGGACACGCCGGAGGACTTCGCGCGCCTTCATGTAAGATAAGCGTCCATGCGCGAGGAAATCCGGAAGATCCAGTCGATGATGGAGTCCGCGGAGTACGTAACGGACGCGCCCGTCGCCACCTCCGTGCATCTGGCCCTTCAGCTCAAGAAGCCCCTCCTCATCGAAGGGCACGCCGGCGTGGGCAAGACCGAAGTGGCCAAGGTGATGGCGCGCGTGCTCGGGACCAACCTCATCCGCCTGCAGTGCTACGAAGGGCTCGACGCCTCCACCGCGCTCTATGAGTGGAACTACCCGAAGCAGCTCCTGCACATCAAGCTCGGCGAGAGCTCGACGAAGGCGGTCACCGACAAGGAGCACGAGATCTTCTCCGAGGACTTCCTGCTGCGTCGCCCCCTCCTCCAGGCGATCAGCCAGCCGCAGGCCCCCGTGCTGCTCATCGACGAAATCGATCGGGCGGATCAAGAGTTCGAGGCGTTCATGCTGGAGATCTTCTCGGAATGGCAGGTGACCATTCCCGAGCTCGGGACCATCAAGGCCACGCATCCGCCCCACGTGATCCTCACCTCCAATCGCACGCGCGAGCTGTCGGACGCGCTGCGACGCCGCTGCCTCTACCTCTGGATCGATTACCCGCCCTTCGACAAGGAGCTGCGCATCGTCGAGCGGAAGGTGCCGGGCATCAACGCGCGGCTGGCGGGGGAGATCGCGCGCTTCATGGAGTCGCTGCGGCGGGTGCGGCTGGCGAAGGTGCCCGGGGTGGCGGAGACCCTCGACTGGGCGCAGGCGCTCGCGGGCCTGCACGCCGAGTACCTCGACGAGGAGATCGTGGCGGAGACGCTCGGTTGCATCCTCAAGGACGTCGACGACATCAAGCGCTTCCGCGCCGAAGTGGGGAAGTCAGGGCTCGCGCCCTTCCTGCAAGTCCCCGGCTAGCGTGGTCCCACGCAACCTCGCGGCGGCGGCCCCGCGTAACCTCGCGGCGGCGGTAGTCCGCTTCGCCGCCCTCCTGCGCCACCAGGGGCTGCCCGTCACCCTCGTCCACGTCACCGACGGCACGCGGGCGCTCGAACACCTCGACCTCGGCGACCGCGACGAGGTCTACCTCGGGCTGCGCACGGTCTTCGTCTCACGCCCGGAGGAGATTCCCGCCTTCGACCGCTGCTTTGCCGCCTTCTGGCGCGCGGCCTCGGACAACGACCGCGTGCTGCAGGCGCTCACGCCCACGCTGCCCGGCGAGGAGGCCGGCGGCGACGAGGTGGGAACGCCGAAGCAGGAGACGCTGTCGCTGGACGCGTGGGGCGAGATGGACGACGAGGGGGACGGCGACGAGCCTCTGAGCGTGCCCGCCGCCTCCGAGCGCGAGGCGCTCGCCGCGCGCGACTTCTCCACCTTCAGCGCCGAGCAGCTCGACGAGGTGTACCGGCTCACGGTGCTCATCGCGCGGCGACTTGCGCGCCGGATCAGCCGCCGTCGGCGGCCCTCACCGCGGCGAGGGCGCGTCGACCTGCGCCGCACGCTGCGGGCCAACCTCATGCGCGGCGAGATCATCGACCTGCGCTTCCGCCGGCGCAAACAGCGCAAGGTACGGCTGGTGCTCCTGTGCGACGTCTCCGGCTCCATGGATCTCTACAGCCGCTTCCTGCTGCAGTTCCTCTACGCCCTGCAGCGCGTCTTCGAGCGCGTGGAGACGTTCACGTTCTCCGTTCGCCTCACGCGCGTTACCGACCACCTGCGCGGCCGCTCGTATCGCGAAGTCCTCAAGCGGCTGGAAGAGGTGCGCGACTGGTCGGGCGGCACGCGCATCGGCGAGTCGCTCGCGGAGTTCAACCGCGGCTGGCCCTCCCTCGTCGACCGCCGCACGATCGTCGTGATCCTCTCCGACGGCTGGGACACCGGCGACCCCGACCAGCTCGCCTCCGAGCTCCTCCGCATCAAGCGCCGCGCCGCGCGCGTCATCTGGCTCAACCCCCTCCTCGGCAACCCCTCCTACGAGCCGCTCACCCGCGGCATGGCCGCCGCCCTCCCCCTCGTCGACCACTTCGCCGCCGCCCACAACCTCGCCGCCCTGAGAGACCTTGCCGGCAAGCTCGCGCTGTAGCCCAGGATTATTCAGGAGCGCCAGTTCGGCGTGGGCAGGCCGGGCTGCTCCGGGGTTCCGGGACCCGTTTCCCTCTCAACTAG
>CAYQQT010000209.1:0-6774 GCA_964419375.1 uncultured bacterium | reverse complement strand
TTATCGTCGGCCCCGCCGCTCAGTGCCATAGCCACTGGGCACAGATCATGAGTGCCAGCACCCCGAACACGACGCCGTAGACGTAGTCCTGGGGCTGGCCCGTCTGCAATCTGCGCGCGGCGTCACCGCCGCGCAGCGTCCAGGCGCTGAACACATTGAGGAGGCCGTCCACGAGGTAGCGGTCGATCCAGCCCACCACGCGGGAGAAGCCCAGCAGGAGGCCGCGGTACAGGCCCGCGTAGAGGGCGTCGATCCCGTACCCGCGGCGCGCCATGAAATCGATGGGCCCGAAGGCGGCGGACAGGCGCGCGGGATCGAGCGCGCGGCGCTGGTAGACGCTCCACGCGAGCGCGATGCCGCCCAAGGCGAGCGCGAGCGAGAACCACGGCAGCCAGCCGGGCGCCTCGTCATGGTGCGCGGAGAAAACGTGCCGGAGCCCGAGCGCCACCGTCAGCACCGCGAGCGTGCGGCACACCGCGTCCATCAGGAACGGCACCGGATGCGCGTGATCGTCGTGGGAGGCGGCGGCGTGCGGATGGCCGAAGAAGACGAGGAAGACGGCGCGCGCCATGTAGAACGCGGTGAGGAAGGCGCCCAGCGCCAGCATGAGGAACGGCACCGGCAGGTCGGCGTCGAGGACGGCGGCGAGGATCGCCTCTTTCGTGAAGAACCCGGGAAAGGGCCAGATGCCGGCGAGCGCAAGGGTGGCGATGACGAAGGCGCCGCCCACCCACGGAAGACGCAGGAAGAGGCCGCCCATGCGCCACATGTCGTTCGTGTGGAAGACGTGGATGACGACGCCGGCGCCGAGGAAGAGCAGCGCCTTGAAGACGCCGTGCGTGAGGAGGTGGCGGAAGCTGGCGTCCGGCGCCCCCGCCCCCGCCGCCGCCATCATGAAGCCGAGCTGCGACACGGTGGAATAGGCGAGCACGCGCTTGATGTCGCTCTCCACGCACGCCATGGTGGCGGCGAGGAGCGCCGTGAACGCGCCCACCCACGCGATGAGCGTGAGCAGGTCGGGGACGAGCGCGAAGAGGGGGAAGGCGCGCGCGACCAGGAACACCCCCGCCGTCACCATGGTGGCGGCGTGGATGAGCGCGGACACCGGTGTCGGCCCTTCCATCGCGTCCGGAAGCCACACGTGCAGCGGAAACTGCGCCGACTTGCCCACGGCGCCGAGGTAGATCAGGAACATGATGGTGCCGAGGCCGGTGGCGGGCAGCACGCTCGCGTGGTTACGGCCGAAGAGCTCGTAGAAATCGAAGGTCCCCGTCTGCGCCCACAGCATCACGATCCCCGCCACGAAGCCGAGGTCCCCCACCTTGGTGATCCAGAACGCCTTCACCGCCGCGCGCGCCGCCGACGGCTTGTCGTACCAGAAGCCGATGAGCAGGTAGGAGCAGAGGCCCACCAGCTCCCAGAACATGAACATCTGCAAGAAGCCGGGCGACAGCACGAGGCCGAGCATCGAGAACGCGAACAGCGAGTGGTAGGCGTAGTAACGGCCGAGGGAGGGCGGGGGCTCGTCGTGCAGATAGTCAAGGGAGTAGATCTGCACGAGCAGCGACACCAGGGTGACGAGCATGAGCATCATCATCGACAGGCCGTCGACCATGACCCCCACCGTGGCCATGGGGCCGCCGTCGGCGGGCAGCCACCCCCACGTCCGCGACGGGTTCTGGCCGCCGTCGACGGTGAGCCCGCGCGTCCACAAGGCGAAGGACGTCGCCAACGCCGCCGCCATGAAGGTGATGCTGACGAGGCCCGCCGCCCGCCCCGCGCGCCGCAGCGGCCGCACGAGGCCGATGAGCACGAAGGACGCGAAGGGCAGCGCGAGCACGAGGAGGGCGAGGGTGGGCGAGCCGATCCGCATCGCGCTCAGCCCCGCAGCAGATCGAGGTGGTCGGCCTCGATCGTCTTGCGCACGCGGAAGATCACGATCACGATCGCGAGCCCCACCGCCACCTCGGCCACCGTGATGGCGATCGTGAAGAGCGTGAAGAGCATGCCCGCGATGTTGCCGTGGAACCGCGAGAAGGCCACGAGGTTGATGTTCACCGCGTTGAGCATCAGCTCGATGCCGAGCAGGATGCCGACCGCGTTCCGGCGCGTGAGCACGCCGAAGAGGCCGAGGGCGAACACGACGGCCGCCAGCAGCAGGTAGGCCCGGAGCGGCACTAGTCTTCGGTTCTCGCGAAGTACAGCGCGCCGAGGAGGGCGACGACGAGGAGGACGCCCAGCAGCTCGAAGGGGACCGCGAAGGGACCGACGAGGGCGCGGCCGATGGCCACGGTGGCGTCGCCCGACCACGGCGGCCGCGGGGGCGCGGCGTCGCCGCCCACGAGGAAGCCCGCCACGCCGACGAAGACGGCGACGGAGAGGACGGCGCCATTGAAGAGGTGGCGGCTCGACTGCACGATCGTCTCTCCCACCAGCCGCTCCGTGAGCATGATGGCGAAGACGACGATGGTCACCACGCCCCCCGCGTAGAGCAGGAGCTGCACGCCGAAGAGGAAGGCGGCCTCCAGCAGGAGGAACACCCCGCCCGTCGCCACGAGCGCCGCCGCCAGATAGAGGACGGCGTGGAAGAGGTTCGGCGTCAGCACCACGCCGAGGCTGGCGCCCACGAGCACCACCGCCATCACCCAGAAGCCCAGGACCTCCGCCGTCATTCCGCCGCCTCCGTGGACGGCGACTCCTTCGCGGCGGGAGCGCTCGGCTTGGCCTCGGCCTTGGCGGGCTTGGGCGGCGCCTGCATGTCGCGCAGCCGGTTGCCCGTCGCCCACGAGGGGTCGAACTGCAGGCCGAGGGCGTGGAGGCGGT
The DNA here is from genome assembly GCA_964419375.1 of uncultured bacterium. GTDB lineage: Bacteria > Methylomirabilota > Methylomirabilia > Rokubacteriales > CSP1-6 > JBBDXO01. Next base: position 3,951 of record CAYQQT010000209.1, on the reverse strand, counting down.
CCTTGTCGAGCAGCAGCGTGCGCCGGTCGTTGGTGGCGAGGTCGAACGACTTCATCATGATGATGGCATCGGTGGGGCACACCTGCACGCACAGCTCGCAGAACTCGCACGCGTACAGCTCCAGCGTGAACGTCTTCGCCCAGTTGCGCTTCTCCGCCTTCAGCATCTCGACCTTGATGACCTGCGGCGGACAGATGTACTCGCAGAGCCGGCAGCCGATGCAGTTCTCCTCGCCCGTCTGCGGATCGTAGGTGAGCGCGAGCAGCCCGCGGAAACGGTCCGGATACTGCCGCTTCACGGTCGGGTAGTTCACCGTCACCGGCTTGCGCACGAAGTTCCGGAACGTCATCCCCATGGCACGGCCCACCGCGCGCACGAGCTGCACCGTCTCCCCCAGGAACGACTTGCCGTTAGACTCCACCGGGCCCCCGGGAGGCGACCCACAGCGCGGTCGCGAGCAGCAGGACGATGGTGGCGGGCAGCAGGAGCTTCCACGAGATGGCGAGGATCTGGTCCACGCGGATGCGCACGAAGCTCCAGCGCACCCACGTGAGCACCAGGAACACGAGCATGGCCTTGAGCAGGAACCACAGCGGCCCCAGCCACGCGGGGCCGGGGCCGAGCCAGCCGCCGAGGAAGAGGAGCGCGCCCAGGAAGGACGTCCCGATGATGTGGGCGTACTCGCCGAGCTGGATCAGCGCGAACTTCATGCCGCTGTACTCCACGCGAAAGCCCGCCACCAGCTCCGACTCCGCCTCCAGGATGTCGAAGGGCACGCGGTTCTCCGCCGCCAGCGTCGACACGAGGTAGGCGAGGAACGCGAGCTGCCCGATGACCGGGTACGCGGCGAACCACAGCCCTTCCTGTGCGGCCACGATGGCCGACATCTGCAGGGAGCCCGTGAGGATGACCGGAACGAGGGCGGCGAAGATGAAGGGCAGGTCGTAGGAGATGATCTGGTTCACCGCCCGCATGGCCGACAGCAGCGCGTACTTGTTGTTGGAGCCCCAGCCGCCCATGAAGAGGCCGACGATCTCGAGCGACGACACGGCGAGGAAGAAGAGCACGCCGATGTTGAGATCGGCCACGCCGAGGCCGGGCGCGAAGGGCAGCGTGGCGAAGATGAGCACGCACGGGATGAGGAAGACGATGGGCGCCAGGTTGTAGACCCAGCGGTCCGCCAGCGTGGGGACGATGTCTTCCTTCATCATGAGCTTGATGGCGTCCGCGATCGGCTGCAGCAGGCCGTGCGGGCCCACGTAGTAGGGCCCGATGCGCGACTGCATGCGCGCGGCGAACTTGCGCTCGAGCAGGGTCACGTACGTCACCATGCCGATGACGGCGTTCAGCACGATGAACCCCACCATGAAATGGTAGGCGAGGTCGGGCATGATCTAGCGATCCACCTCGCCGAAGACGGGATCGACCGAGCCCATGATGGCGACCACGTCCGCCACCTTGTGGCCGGGGATGATGTGGGGAAGGATCGACAGGTTCGAGAAGGAGGCGCCGCGCCACTTGAGGCGGTACGGCTTGGGGCCACCGTCGGCGACGATGTAGCAGCCGATCTCTCCCCGCGCGCCCTCCACCGCCGTGTAGCCCTCGCCCTTCGGCACGCGCACCTGCCCCACCGACTTCACGCCCGGCCGCGAGGAGATGGGCCCTTCCGGCAGCCCGTCGAGGACCTGGCGCACGATCTTGACGGACTCGCGGAACTCCCGCATCCGCACGCGATAGCGCGCGAAGCAGTCGCCCGCCGTCTCCACCGGCACCTCGAAGTCGAAGTCCCCGTACGACGAGTACGGCGCCTTCTTGCGCAGGTCGTAGTCGATGCCGGAGCCGCGGATGAGGGGGCCGGAGATGCCGACGTCCTGCGCGAGGGCGGGCGAGACGACCCCGACGGACTGCGTGCGGGCCAGGAAGAACGGGTTGTCCTCCAGCATCGCCTCGTACTCGTCCACCCGCTCGTCGATGAGCTTGATGGTGTCGCGGCACTGCTGCGCCCAGCCGGCGGGGATGTCGTAGCGCGTGCCGCCGATCTGATGGAAGCCGTAGAGCAGGCGCGCCCCCGTGAGGGACTCGAAGAGATCGAGGACGAGCTCACGCTCGCGGATGCAGTACAGGAAGATGGTGGCGCCGCCGCCGAGGGCGCCGCCCATGTCCATGCACCACGTGCCCAGCCACAGGCAGTGGGAGGCGATGCGCTGCAGCTCGGCCGCCATCACGCGCAGGTACTGCGCGCGCCTGGGCACCTCGAACTTCCCCACCTTCTCCACCGCCGACACGTACGCGAGCTCGGCGGTCATGGCCGCCACGTAGTCGGTCTTGGAGGCGATGCTCGGGTACTGCACGTAGGTCAGCGTCTCGCCGAGCTTCTCGTGACAGCGGTGGAGATAGCCGATCACCGAGTCCACCGCTACCACCGTCTCGCCCTCGAGCGTGAGGATGGCGCGGAAGACACCGTGGGCGGACGGGTGCTGCGGCCCCATGTTCATGGTGAGGCGCTCGTTGCCCCCGTACCCCATCTCGATGACCTTGCGCGCTTCGGGATCGCTCATGGCCCTATTTCATCGGCGAATGGGCGGCGGGCAGGAGGATGATCGACTGCATGTGGGCGAGCAGCCCCACCGACTTGCCGACGAAGGCCTGCCAGTCCGCATTCTGCCCGAGCTTGGCGCGCGCGGCGGCGCGGTCGTTGAGATCCTTGAAGACCCACATGTGCACGACCTCGTTGAGCTGCGCGATCTCCGTCGTCCACACCCCGACGCGGCGCATGAACTGCGCGCGCACGGGCAGGATGTCCTTGAAGAGGCTGATCCACTCCCCGCTCTTGCCGACGTGGCTGCGGTACCAGCGCAGCTCGTACACGTTGCCGGTATCCGCGGGAGGCGTGAGGGGCACGGCGGCGGAGAGGATCTTGTTTTCCTGCGCCACCATCAGAGGACGGATCTGCGGCACGTAGCTCCGCGTCCACTCCTCGTTCTTCGCGAGGTCGGCGCGCAGGCGCTCGCGCTCGACGAGGTCGGCGAACTGCCACAGGTGCACGACCTGGTTGAGGGTGCCGAACTCCGTGGACCAGAATCCCTCCAGCTTGCCGTACTTGTCGCCGCGCGCCTTGCGCCCCACCTCCGCGGCGAGCTTCAGATACTCGCCCTGCTTGCCCGGCACCAGCGTGTAGGTCCTCAGCTCGTAGATCATTGCCGGCTCCTGTCTATCGATACGGCGCGTGGGGAGTGTCGACCGCGTAGTCCTTGCGCAGCGGGTGGCCCTCCCAGTCCTGCCCGAGAAGGATCCGGCGCAGGTCGGGATGGCCGTCGAACACGATGCCGAACATGTCGTAGCACTCGCGCTCCGACCAGTTCGCGCCGCGATACTCGCCGGTGAGGGTGGGGATGCGCGAGGCGCCCGCGCCGAGGCGCGCCCGCATCAGCACGGCGTCTGCGCGCTGGAGATTGTCGAGGCGGCACAGCACCTCGAAGCCCTCCTCTTTCCAGTCCACGGCGCTCAGCCAGTTGAAGTACAGGCAGCCGAGCTCGTGCTTGGCGAAGCGCGCGAATTCCTGCCACCGCTCCACGGCAAGCGCCACGTGCAGGGCGCCGTCCGCCCGCACCGGCGTCACTGCGAAACGCTCCTCGATCCGCGTCGAGGCGTCGGGGGCCGTCGGGGTCACCGGGCGTCGGCGGGGGCGGTGCGAGTGCCGGTCTTCTGGAACTCCGAGACCTGGTCCTTGAGCTTCAGCAGGCCGTACATGAGGGAGTCGGGAGTGGGCGGACATCCCGGGACGTAGACGTCCACCGGCACCACGCGGTCCACGCCCTTGACGACGTGATAGCCGTGACGGAAGGGCCCGCCCGAGTTCGCGCACGAGCCCATCGACACCACCCACTTGGGATCGGGCATCTGGTCGTAGATGCGCTTGAGCATGGGCGCCATCTTGATGGTCACCGTGCC
>CAYQQT010000208.1:0-6783 GCA_964419375.1 uncultured bacterium | reverse complement strand
CATCCTGACCGCGCGGGGCCTGCACGTCCTGGCCACGCGCCGCCTGCACATCCTGACCACGGGCGCCCGCGAGCGAGCGCGGAGCCTGCGGCGTCTGGATGTCGGTGCGGGCGGCGGCGCCCTTCTTCTCAAGCATCTGCTTCGCCTTCGCTACTTCGGGCGGGCAGGAGGCCGTCGTCTGGGCTTCGCTGATCCCGTACGTCGCGAGGAAGGCCACACTCATGATCGTCGCAAACAGTTTCTTCATCGTGTCCGTATCCCTTTCTGTTCGACTCGTTTACTGCCGTCGTCGATGCGCTGCCGTACTGCCCACCGCACTCGGTCCGCCGCCGTCAAGGTCCCGCCCGTCGATCCGGTGAAGGCGCCTGACATCGGACCGTTATAGGCAAGGTGGGTGCCAGCGGAATCGTGAGATTTTAAGCCTGAGTTTCAAAGCACTTGCGCTCTTATAGAACTTGCTGTCGCGGGCGGAGTGCCCGGAGGTCGGGCCCCGAGGGGTGCGGCAATCTGCCCGGGTGACCCCCGTCGCAGCCTCGTTGTGTGTTGGTAGGACCGAAAGGCAAGGATGCGCGTGATAAGATTTTTAGGCTTATGTCCCTGCTGGCGCATTTGGCACCTGCGCTCCTTCTGATGATCGTCGGGAGCGCGTGCAGCGTGGCGCGACCCTCGTCATCTTCTTCCGCCGCCGCTCCTGCGCCGGTGCGCGCCCTGCTGCCCAATGGTATGCCCGTCATCGTGCAAGAGCACCGCGGCAGCGACGTGGTGGCGCTGCAGCTCTGGGTGCGCGCGGGCGCCCGCGACGAAACGACCTCCGAGCTGGGGCTGGCGCACTACCTGGAGCACATGCTGTTCAAGGGAACGGCGACGCGGCCGCCGGGATTCGTCGACCGTGACGTCGAAGGCGTCGGCGGCCGCATCAACGCCACCACCTCGTGGGACTACACCTACTACCATGCGCTCCTGCCCGCCGCGCGCGCCGTGGCGGGCATCGAGATGCTCGCCGACGTCGCCGTCAACGCCACCCTCGACGGAGCACTGCTCGACCAGGAAAAGCAGGTGGTGCTCGAGGAGATGCGGCTCAACGACGACAACCCGCGCCGCTTCCTCTCGCGCCGGCTCTTCTCTGAGCTGTTCCCGGGCCACCCGTACGGCCGCCAGGTGATCGGCACTCCGGACCTGGTGCGCGGCCTGACTCGCGACACGCTGGCGGCGTTCTACCGGCGTCACTACGTGCCCGAGTCATTCGCCCTCGTCGTGGTGGGGGCGGTGCGCCCCGACGAGATGGTGGCTGCCGCCGGCAGGGCCTTCGGTCACCTGCCGCGCACGGGCTTTCGCCGCCTGCCCGCGCCCGCGGCGGCGGCCCCGCGCTCGCACACGGACACGGTCTTGCGCCCCGGCGCGTCGGCCTACCTCGGCATGGCGTGGCCGGCGCCGCGGCTCGATGCGGCGGATACCCCCGCTGTCGATCTCCTCGTGACCATCCTGGGACAGACGCGATCGTCCCGGCTCGTGCAGGCGCTGCGCGAGCGGACAAGGCTCGTGTCCTCCGTCCGTACCGGCTTCGCCGCGATGGAAGGGGCGGGCGCGGTCATTCTCACCGCCCAGGTGGAGCCGTCGAAGCTGGCGGCCGCCGAGTCGGCGGTGCTCACCGAGCTGCACCGCGTTCGCGAGGGCGGCGTCACCGAGGCCGAGCGCCGGCGCGCCGTCACGCGCGCGGAAGCGGAGCGCGCGTTCGCGGTGGAGACCGTGGAGGGCCGCGCGGTGATGCTGGGACGCGGGGAGACGATGTGGACGCTCGCCGACGAGCTCGCGTACGTGCGCCGGCTGCGGGCAGTGACGGCGGACGAGATCCGGGCCGCCGCGCGCCGTTACCTCGATCCGGACCGCTACGTCCGCCTCGCCCTCGTGCCACCGGGAGCCTCGCGCTGATCCGCTTCGCCGTCGCCGCCCTCGTGCTCGTATCGTTGCTGCCGGCGGCGGCCCCGGCGGCGTCGGCGCCGTCCGTGGCTCGCCGCGTGCTCGCCAACGGCATGACGGTGCTCGTGCGCGAGGACGCGTCATCGGAGGTCGTGGCCATCTCGCTGCAGGCGCGCGGCGGCTGCCTGTTCGAGACGGCCGACACCGCGGGCATCACGAATCTGCTCACGCGGGTGATGGTGCGCGGCACGCCGCGCCGCAACGCGCTGCAGATCGCGCAGCGGGTGGAGGATCTCGGCGGAACGCTGGAGGCCTCCGGCGAGGTGGAGACGGCCGAGATTCGGGGCGCCGCCCTCGCGCGGCACTGGGAGGAGCTGCTGGCGGAGATCGCCGACGTCGCGCTGCGCCCCACGCTGCCCCCGGACGAGATCGCCACCGAGCGCGCGCTCGTGCTGAGCCAGATCCAGACGCGCGCCGACACGCCGTTCCCGCGCGCCGTGGACGCGGTGATGGCGGATCTGTACGGCCGTCACCCCTACGCGCGTCACAGCCTCGGCCGCCGGGAGAGCGTGCAGACCCTGACGCGTGAGGCGCTGCTCGCCCATCACGCGGCGCTCTATCGCCCCGAGCGTCTCGTCCTCGCCCTCAGCGGCAACGTGGCGTCGCGGCGGGCGATCGCGACCGCGGAGCGATTGTTCGGCAAGCTCGCCGCGTCGGGCCCGGCACCGGTGCCCGAGATCGCGGCGCCCACTCCGCGCACCGACCCGCGCACGGTGGAGGCTCCCGCAGCCCAGGCGCAGGTGCTCGTGGCCTATCTCGGTCCGTCGAGCACCGGCGCCGACTATGCGGCGGTGCGCGTGCTCGCTGCCGTGCTCGGTGGCGGGATGTCGGGTCGCCTCTTCCTCGAGCTGCGCGAGCGCCGCGGCCTCGCGTACTCGGTGAGCGCGCTCAGCAGCTACCGCACGGGTCCGGGCTACCTGCTCGCGTATCTCGGCACGGCGCCCGCGAACGCCACCACGGCCGTGAACGGGGTGCTCGGCGAGATCGCCCGTGTCCGCGCCGAGCCCGTGAGCGAGCGCGAAGTCGAGCGCGCGAAGGCGTACCTGCTCGGCAACGTCGCCATGGACCGCCGCACCAACGCCCGCCACGCCTGGTACCTGGCCTTCTTCGAGGTGGTGGGGGCGGGCTGGGATTGGGCGGATCGCTACGCGCGCGCGCTGCAGGCCGTGACCGTCGACGATGTCGCGCGCGCGGCACGGCGCTATCTCGGCGAGCCCACCGTCGTCGTCCTCCGCCCGGGGTCGGGCTCGTGATCCCGCTCAAGGACGACGTCCCCAGCCGGACGACACCCTTCGTCACGATGATGCTGATCGCGCTCAACGCGGTGGTGTTCGTGTACCAGCTCTCGCTCGGGCTCGAATCCGACGCGGGGGCGGCGGGGGCGGCGGAAGCGTTCGTGTTCGAGTTCGGCGCCGTGCCCTGCCGGCTCACGGGCGCGTGCACGGCGCCCGGCCAGTTTCCGCCTCCGCTGGTGACGGTCTTCACCTCGATGTTCATGCACGGGGGGCTGCTGCACGCGGGCGGTAACATGCTCTACCTGTGGATCTTCGGCAACAACGTGGAGGACACGCTCGGCCACGGCCGCTTCCTGGTCTTCTACCTGCTCTCGGGAGTGGCCGCCGCCGTCGTGCAGACGGTGATGAACCCCGATTCCGCGATTCCGATGATCGGCGCCAGCGGCGCCGTGTCGGGGGTGCTCGGGGCGTACCTGCTGCTGTTCCCGTACGCCACCATCCTCACGCTGGTGACGTTCGGGTTCTTTTTCCGTTTCGTTCACATTCCGGCCGTCGTCGTACTCGGCTTCTGGATCGTCTTGCAGTTCATCTCTGGTTACCTCTCAGCCAGCGCCGCCGCTCTGGGGCGCGGGGAAGGTGGAGGCGTCGCGTGGTTCGCTCACATCGGAGGGTTTCTGGCAGGCATGGTGCTCCTGTTCCTCATGCGGCCCCGGCAAAGCGTCCGGCCGTAAGCGCGCCCGACGCGCCGCCCACGCGGGTGCGCATCGACCGCCTCCTCGTGGACCGCGGGCTCGTGGAGAGCCGCGAGAAGGCGGCCCGCTACATCATGGCGGGCGAGGTCATGGTGGACGGGCAGCGGATCGAGAAGGCGGGCGCGCTGGTGCCGTCCGACGGCGATATCGAGCTCAAGGGCCGCTCGCCCTACGTGAGCCGCGGTGGCGAGAAGCTCGCACACGCGCTCAAGCATTTCCGCGTGCACGTGGAAGGCCGCTACTGCATCGATGTGGGCGCTTCCACCGGTGGCTTCACCGATTGTCTGCTGCAGAACGGGGCGGTGAAGGTGTACGCGGTGGACGTGGGCACGGCGCAGCTCGACGACAAGCTGCGCAAGGATCGCCGCGTGGAAGTCATGGAGCAGACGAACGCGCGCTCGCTCGACCCGCGCGTGTTCGGCGATCCGCCGTCGCTCGCGGTCGTCGACGTGGCCTTCATCTCGCTGGAAAAGGTGCTGCCCGCCGTCTTCGGCGTGCTCGCGCCGCGCGGTGAGGTGCTCGCGCTCGTCAAGCCGCAGTTCGAAGTGGGCCGCGAGGGCATCGGCAAGGGCGGCGTGGTGCGCGATCCCGCGCAGCACCGCAAGGCCGTGCAGAAGCTGGCGCGGTACGCCGTCATCCGTGGCTGGCACGTCCTCGGCGTGAGCGCCTCGCCCCTGCGCGGCGCCAAGGGCAATCGCGAGTTCTTCCTGCATCTGTCCGCCCACGGCAAGACCGTGCCCCAGCTCGAATCGCTGATCGACCGCTCGGTGGAGGCGCTTGCGTGACGCGGGTCGGTCTCGTTGCCAAGCCCGATGCGCCGGAGGCGCCCGCGCTCCTGCTGCGGCTGGTGGAATGGCTCACCAGCCGCGGCCTGAGCGTCAGCCTCGAGAAGGAAACCGCGGGGCTGGTGCCGGCGACGCCGGCGGCCGCGGTGCGCAAGTCGGACCTGCCCGGCCAGTCCGACCTCATCATCGTGCTCGGCGGTGACGGCACGCTGCTGTCCATGGCGCGCGCCGTGGGCGATCTCGGCGTGCCGCTGCTCGGCATCAACCTGGGAGGGCTCGGCTTTCTCACCGCTACCACCGTCGAGGAGGCGGTGGCGGCGGTGGACGCGTACCTGGGCGGCCGTATGGCCATCGACGAGCGCATGATGCTGGCGGCGCGCGTCGTGCGCCGCGGGCAGTCGGTGGGAGAGTACGCGGCGCTCAACGACGTGGTCATCACCAAGTCGGCGATGAGCCGCATCATCAACCTGGAAGTCTCCGTGCAAGGCGAGTACGCCACCGCCTATCGCGCCGACGGCCTCATCATCTCCACGCCCACGGGCTCCACCGCCTACTGCCTCTCCGCGGGCGGCCCCATCCTCTTCCCCACCATGGACGCCGTCGTGATCGTGCCCATCGCCTCCCACACGCTCACCAACCGGCCCATCGTCCTCCCCGGAGGCCAGCGCATCGACGTCACGCTCAAGACCGATCAGGACGTGATGCTGACCGTCGACGGCCAGATCGGCGTCAACCTCAACGAGCACGACACCGTCCAGGTCGAGCAAGCCGCCTCGCGCATCCGCCTCGTCCGCTTCCCGCGCACGGACTTCTTCTCCGTGCTCAGAACGAAACTGAAGTGGGGAGAGCGATAAGAAGCACGGAACGCGGTACCGGTCGCCCGCCGTCTCCCTGCCCGCCGTCTCACGTGCGATACCTCTTGAAGCCGTCGATGCTCGCGGCATAGCATCGGCGCATGCTGCGGGAGTTACGGATCAAGAACTTCGCGGTGATCGAGTCGGTCACGGTGCCGTTCGCGCCCGGCCTGAACGTGCTGACGGGGGAGACGGGCGCGGGCAAGTCGATGCTGATCGACGCCTTGCTGCTGGTACGGGGGGCGCGGGCGCAGACGGACGTCATCCGCGCCGACGCCGAGACGGCGACGGTGGAGGCGGTCTTCGGCATCGACAAGCACCCGGGCGCCGCCGCCGTGCTCGAGGAGGCGGGCCTGGCCGCCGACGATGGGGGCGACGTCGTCGTCCGCCGCGAGCTGAGCCGCTCCGGCCGCCATCGCGCGTTCCTCAACGATTCCCCGGTCACCGTCGGCCTGCTCGAGCGCCTCGGCGACGAGCTCGTGGAGGTGCACGGCCAGCAGGAGCACCAGCGTCTGCTGCAGCCACCCGTTCAGCTCGCGCTGCTCGATCGCTTCGCCGATGCCGAGGAGCAGGCGGAGCGCGTGGCCTCGCTCGTCGCGAAGTATCGGGCCGCGAGCGAGGATGTCGAGCGCACGCGCGCGGCCGCGCGTGACCGCGCGCAGCGCGAGGATCTGCTGCGCTTTCAGGTCTCCGAGCTGCACGCCGCGCGCCTGCGCGCGGGGGAAGAGGAGGAGCTGCGCGCCGAGCGCAGGCGGGCGCAGCATGCCGAGCGCCTCATGAGTGGACTCGCGGAGGTCACGGCGCTCCTCGACGACGACACGGACTCCGTGCAGGGCCGGCTCGCCCGCGCCGTACGCCTGCTCACCGATCTTGGCCGCGTGGACGCCGCCTTTGCGGCGCCGGTGGAGACGCTCGAGAGCGCGCGCGCCCAGGTCGACGACGCGCTCGCCGCCGTGCGGGGGCTGCGCGACGGTGTCGTTCTGGAGCCGGGACGGCTGGAGGCGATCGACGACCGCCTCGACGCGCTCACGCGGCTCAAGCGCAAGTACGGCGACAGCGAGGAGTCGCTGCTGCGCTTCGCGGACGACGCGGCGGCCGAGCTGGACCGGCTCGCGCGCCACGACGAGGTGCTCGCGGGCCAGGAGCGCGCGCTCGTCGAGCTGCGCGGCGAGCTCACGGC
>CAYQQT010000207.1:0-6797 GCA_964419375.1 uncultured bacterium | reverse complement strand
CGTTGGGGGGTGTGGGGGGCCATGTCGGGGCCCCCCACGTGATCAGACCACGCTGCCATAGCGGTGGAGTACCCGGGAGACCGCCTGCTCCCGGAGGTACCAGCGGAGCTCCAGGCGCCCGTTGGCGAGAACGGGGGCGTCGATGACGGTGACGCCGGTGCCGTTGGCGGCGGCGCGCGCCGCGGTCGAGATCGGCTCCCACACCCTCACGCGCTCCGCATCCTCCGGATGCGCGACGCGCTCCACGAACCCGGCCTCCGCCTCCACCACGAGCTGCACTCCGTCGCACTCCGCCAGCCACGCCCAGGGCTGTGAGTCCGGTGAGAGGCTCACAGTCAGTGGCGTGCCGGCCACGCAGGCAGCCAGGATGACCTGGCACAACGCGGCGGCCGCCTCGGGACGCGCGGTCGTCCCCCGCGCGATCATGCGGCGGCATGGCCGGTAGCGAAACGCGTTCCGCTCCCCCCGGATCGCGCTCGGATCGTGCTCGCGGCTGAAGTGCCGGCGCCACGCGCGCGTGTAGCTCGTCGCGCTCGCCCGCACCAATGCGGCCGCGTCGACGTCGGACAACTCCGCCAGGCATCGCTCGAGCATGGCGGCCATCGGCTCCGGGAGCGACTCATCGTCGTCGCCGGCGGGGCGCGAGACCTGGCGCCAGCGCGCGAGCTGCAGGACGTAGTTGGGACCGCCCGCCTTGGCCCCCGGCCCCACCGACGAGGCCTTCCAGCCGCCGAAGGGCTGACGGCCGACGATCGCCCCCGTGATGGGGCGGTTGACGTAAAGGTTGCCGGCCTCCACGCGATCGACCCAGCGCGCGATCTCGCGATCGTCCAGCGTCTGGATCCCGCTCGTGAGCCCGAACGGTTGCGCGTTGGCGAGGTCGATCGCCTCGTCGAGGCTCTCGGCCCGCATCAGCCCCAGCACGGGGCCGAAGCACTCGGTGCGGTGAAAGAAGGACCCGGCACGCACGCCGAGCTTGATGCCGGGCGACCAGAGCTGCGCGTTGTCCACCGCCGGGCGCGGCTCGAGTAGCCATTCCTCGCCGTCGTCCAGGACGGTGAGCGCGCGTGTGAGCGCGACGCCGGGCTCCTGGGTGAGCGGGGTGATGCGACTGGCCAGCTCCCACGCGCTGCCCACGCCGAGGCTGGCCGCGGCGTCGCGAAGCTGGCGGCGAAAGTCGGGGTCGTCGTACACCTCGGCCTCGCAGATGCCGAGGCTCGCCGCCGAACACTTCTGGCCGTTGTGGCCGAAGGCCGAGCGGACGAGATCGCGCACGGCCTGGTCCCGATCGGCGAGCGACGTGATGATGATCGCGTTCTTGCCGCTCGTCTCCGCGAACAGGGTGAGATCGGCCCGCCAGCCGAGGAAGAGGCGGGCCGTTTCCACCGAACCGGTGAGGATGACGCCGCCCACGCGCGGGTCCGTCACCAGCCCTCGGCCGATCTCGTCATCGGGGCAGGGCAGGAACTGGAGAACCTCGCGCGGAACGCCGGCGTCCCACAGGCAGCGGGCCAGCCCCCAGCCGACGAGCACCGCCTCGGACGCCGGCTTGAGGACGACGGCGTTGCCGGCCGCCAGCGCGGCGAGCACGCCCCCCGCGGGGATGGACAGCGGAAAGTTCCAGGGCGGAGTCACCACCACCACGCCGAGCGGCTCCATGCGGCAATCGCTCAGCTCGCCGGCGATCTCGCGCAGCGTCCGGGCGTAGTAGCGCGCGAAGTCGACCGCTTCGCAGACCTCGGCGTCCGCCTCCGTCACCGTCTTGGCGCCGTCGAGGATCATCGCGCCGATGAGGTCGCCGCGCCGGCGCCCGAGCTCGGCCGCGCACGCCTCCAGCACGGCACCGCGCTCGACCCCCGGGAGCACGGCCCACGCCGGCTGCGCCGCCCGTGCCACCGTCAGCGCACGATCGACGTCCGCGGGGCCGGCCAGCGCATAGCGGTAGGCGAGACGTCCGGGACGCGAGGGATCGCGCCCCTCGCCGACCCGCGATCCCGTGCGGAATTCCCCGCCGATCTGCAGCGGGATCTCCTCCGGTGACCGCTCGCGCCAGCGGGACACGCCGGGGTCGATCCACGCGCGGTTGGCCGCCAGCGTCCAGTCGGTCTCGGGATCGTTCTCGAACTTCGCGTCGAGGGGGCGCCGGGCGGGAGCGGCGACCGCGTCCGCCCTCCGGTCCTGTGTGCGGCGGGGCGCGTCGGAGAGCGCGGCCTTGATCGCGAACGCGGCCAGGAAGCGATCGCGCTCGGCGATCCAGTCCGGCGAGCCCGGCTCGAGGTCGAAGACGTGACGCAGGAAGTTCTCGGGCGCGGTGTTCTCGTCCAGCCGGCGCACCAGGTAGGCGATCGCGCTGTGAAAGTCCTCCGCGCGGACGACGGGCGCGTAGAGCAGCAGGCCGCCCGCGCGCGCGTGCACCACCCGCGCCTGGTGATTGGCCATGCCTTCCAGCATCTCGAACTCGACCCACGGCTCGACGTGGTGGCTCTCGCGCAGCACGAGCCCGTAGGCGATGTCGAAGAGGTTGTGACTGGCGACGCCCAGGTGGACCGCCTCCGCGTGCTCGGGCCGACAGCCGTACTCGAGCATGCGCGTGTAGTTCGCATCCACCTCGACCTTCGTCTCGTAGGGCGCCTGGGGCCAGCCGTGCACCGCGGCCTCGATGCGCTCCATGGCCAGGTTCGCGCCCTTGACGATGCGCAGCTTGATGGGCGCGCCGCCACGCGCCCGCCGGTTGATTGCCCACGCCGTGATAGCGCATTGCACGCGGTGCGAGTCGGGGAGATAGGCCTGCAGCACGATGCCCGCGCTCAGGTCCAGGAACTCCGGCTCGTCCAGCACCTCGCGGAACGCCGTCACCGTGAGGTCGAGGTCGCGATACTCCTCCATGTCGAGATTGATGAACTTCGGCGTGACCCGGCCATCGGGGTGGTGATACCGATGGCGGGCGGCCGCGCGGTAGAGCGTGCGAAGACGCCCGGCCACACGAGCCACCGTGGCGCGGAAAGCGACGAGGTCGATCTGGCTGAAGACCGACGAGACCTTGACCGAGATGTACTCGACGTCGTCGCGGCCGAGCAGCGCGAGGTACGCCTCCAGGCGGCGCGCGGCTTCCATCTCGCCGAGGATCGCCTCGCCGAGCTGGTTCAGATTCAGCCGCATGCCCGCGCGGCGCCGCTCCTCGAGGTACCGGCGCAGGTCTTCCTCCTCGCCGGGCAGGATCACGTTCTGCGTCTCCTGGCGCAGCCGGTTCACGATGGGGGGCACGACCAGGCTCGGCAGATAGTGCGCCATGGCGCCGCCGAGCAGGAGGGCGACCCGCTCCCACCAGTCCATGTACTGCGGGACGCCGTAGCGCTCGAGAAGGTACGCGAGCTGGCCGGCGATGCGCTCCGGCCGGTGGCTGCGGAAGGCCTGATCGGCGAGCGCGATGGTGAGCGCCTTGCCGTGCGGATCGGCCATCATGCGGGCGAGCTTGCGGGCCTGGGCGTGCTCCTCCGGAGTTTGCTGCGCGCGCGCCTGCCGCAGGAGCGCTTCGGCCAGCTCGACGGCGCGATGGGCGAGGCGCTCTCCGATCGCAAAGTCGTCCGTCGCGCGCATCCCCATTTCCTCGTGCTCAGTGTACCGTTGGAACGTGGACTCGATCGTCCTGAGGCTCATGCTCGCGTCGGGGTCATCTCAAGAGCAGCGAAGCCCCGGCCCGGCAATAGATCTCCGCGTCGTGTTAGGGTGGCGGCCATGCCAGTCACCCGCTTCGACATCACGCTCCGGCGCCCGCTCGCCGGGGGTCGCGCCTTCGGCGCCGTCGGCCCGTACGAAGAGCTGAAGGGCCTCCTCCACTTCACCGTCGATCCAGCGCACGCCACGAACCAAGCGATCACCGACCTGGCCCGCTCACCGCGCGACGCCAGCGGCCGCGTCGGCTTCGCCGCCGACGTCTCGCTCCTCCTCCCCGTGGATCGCGCGAAGGCCAGCGGGCGCGTGCTCATCGACGTCGTGAACCGCGGTAACACCGTCTCCGTCCCGAACTTCAACCACGCCACACGCCCGACCCTGGTTCCCGGCGCGGATCCGAATCCCCCGATCGACACCGGCGACGGCTGGCTCATGCGCAACGGGTGGATGGTGCTGTCGTGCGGCTGGCAGAGCGATCTGCCGCCCGACGTGCCGGGCCTCCTGCGCCTGCACGCCCCGGAGGCGCTCGATGCCGGCGGACGGCGCATCACCGGGCGCGTGTACGTCCAGCTCCAGGCGCCCGTCGACGTCGACGCGTTCATGCTGTCGGACCGCGGCCACGAGCCGTACGACGCGGCGGACCTCGCGCAGCCCGACGCCGTGCTCATCGTGCGGGACCAGCTCGACGGCGAGATCACCGTGATCCCGCGTGACCGGTGGCACTTTCGTGATCGGCAGCACATCGAGCTCGACGGCGGCTTCACCAAGGGACGCATCTACCAGTGCGTGTACACGGCGGTGGGCGCGAAGGTGCTCGGGCTCGGCATGGCCGCGCTCCGCGACGCGGCCGCGTGGATGAAGTACGGCGGCGCGAACGAGGGCCATCCCGCGCCCGGCGTCGTGCGCCGCGCGCACGCGTATGGGCGGTCGCAGACGGGGCGCCTGCTCCGCACGCTCGTCCGTCACGACGTCAACGCCGATGAGGCGGGACGCCGCGCGTTCGACGGCATCATCGCCAACGTCGCGGGCGCGATGCTCGGCGAGTTCAACGATCGGTTCGGTCAGAACTCCAAGGACCGGCCGTCGATGATGGATCGCCTGGAGCCGACGCACGTGGAGCCGCGCGGCGGGCTGAAGGTCTTCTACACCAACACGTCGTTCGAGTATCACCGCGGCGACGCGTCGCTGATCCACACCGACCAGGCGGGCATGCGCGATCAGGAGCCGGGCCCGGACGTGCGCGTCTACCACTTTACCGGCACCGAGCACGGGACTGGCCTGTGGCCTCCGACCGACACGACCACCGTCGCGGCCGACCCGCGCGGCTTTTCCGAGCGCTCCCAGAACGTGCGGTCTGTCGTGAACTACGGCCGCCTGCTGCGCGCGCTGCTCGTGCATCTCGACCGCTGGACGGCGTATGGCACCTTGCCGCCGCCGAGCCGGGTTCCGCGGATCGCCGACGGCACCGCCGTCGATCCGTCCGACCTCGGCAAGTTCTTCGAGCGCATCCCGGGCGCTCGTTATCCAATCCATCACGACCGGCCGCAGCGCCGCGACTTCACCACGCTGCCGCCGAAGGACGGGCCCACCTACGGCACGCGCGTGAGCGCGGTGGACGACGACGGCAACGAGCGCGCCGGCATCCCGGTGCCCGAGGTCACGGTGCCGCTCGCGACACACACCGGCTGGAACCTGCGCCATCCGGACATCGGCGGCGCCGACCAGATGCTCTACTTCGCGGGCGCCACGCTGCCGTTCGCGAAGACGCGTGCCGAGCGCGAGAAGGCGGGCGACCCGCGCCCGTCGATTGCCGAGCGCTATCGTTCGCGCGACGACTATCTCGCGCGCGTCCGCGAGGCCGCGAAGGCGCTCGCTGCCGCGGGGTACCTGCTGGCCGAGGACATCGAAACGTCGCTCACGTACGCCGCCCGCTTTTGGGACGCGTGGGGGGGCCATGAGTAAGCCGACCGGATCCTGGGGTGACGAGGTCGCGAAGCGGCTGGATGACGCGCCGGGGATACGTCGCACGAAGGCCTCAGGCGCGAGGATTCCTAGCGGCCGCCGGCCATCGCGCGCTGCTGCGCCTGCTCGGTCTCGGGGGTCCAGGCGCCGCGCTCGCGGAAGAAGCGCACGGCGGCGGGGTGGTAGGGGATGGTGATGTCAGACGTGACCATCTGTTCGCGGTTGAAATCGCGCAGGACAGGGTGATAGGGCGCCAGCTTGTCGGCGTTGTCCGAGATGGCCGCGAGCAGCAATTCCACCGTCTTGTCAGCGACGGACTTGCCGGCGACCAGGTAGACGTCGTAGCCGATCACGCAGATGTCCTCCAGGACGCCCGTCCCCTCGCCCTTCTTGACGCGGCGGGGATAGTAGCCGGGCACGGCCGCCCGCAGCCGTCGCTCGCCTTCGGGGGAGCAGTCGATCGCGAGGTGTCGCACGCCGACGGCCGCGTCGGCCTCTTTGACCTTGGCGCTGTTCAGGGCGTAGGAGGAAACGTCGGCACGCCCCTGGACGAGCGCATCGATCCCCTCGTTGAGGCCCGGCACCGGGACCACGCGCACGTCGCTCCATCCGAGGCCGGCGCTCGAGAGCTGGCCGAAGACGTTGTACCAGATCGCGAGGTTCGCCGGGTACTCACCGGTGACGCGCTTGCCTTTGACGTCGTGGATGGTCTTGATGGGTGAGTCCTTCCGCACGAGCGGCGCCACCACGAGGGGCGCGATGCGCATCACCAGGCGCAGGCTGGGCGCGTGCGGAAACGGATTGCGCCCGCCGATCTTGAACGCCGGGCCACGCTGCGCGAGACCCATGTCCACCGCGTTGTTGACGCCGAACTCGAGCTCGCCCGACTCCAGCAGAGGAACGAACGTGCTGGTGCCGGAGTAGGGCTGCACGGTGAGCTGCACGCCCCCGCCGTCGGCCGCCACCTTCGTGAGGCCGCTCGCGATGGCGTAGAACACGCTGCCGGGCGGGTTGGTGCCGAGCGTCGCCGTCTTTTGCGCGGTCGCCGGCGGCGCCACGACGAGCGCCAGCGCCACGAGCGTCGCGAGGCCGATGCCGCTGATGACGTTCACGCGGGGATGGTACGGCGGAAGATCCGCCACGGCAAGGCGGCGCGCTCAGGG
>CAYQQT010000206.1:2641-6832 GCA_964419375.1 uncultured bacterium | reverse complement strand
CGCGAGCGTCGCTCATGAATAATCCGGGCTAGGGCGCCGCCGTATGCGAGTCCTCGTCACGGGCGGCGCCGGCTACATCGGCAGCGTCGTCACCGAAGCGCTCCTGGGCGGCGGCCACGCCGTCGTCGTCTACGACAACCTCTCGAAGGGCCACCGCGACGCCGTGCCCGAGGGCGTGGCCTTCGTCCACGCCGATCTCCTCGACGCCGCCGCCCTGCGCGACGTGTTCGAGACGTTCGGCGTGGAGGCGGTCGTGCACATGGCGGCGGACTCCCTCGTGGGCGAATCGGTGACGACCCCGGGCAAGTACTATCGCAACAACGTCCAGGGCGGCCTCGCACTCCTCGAGGCCATGCGCGAGGCGGGCGTCCAGCCGCTCGTCTTCTCCTCCAGCGCCGCCGTGTACGGTGAGCCGGCCAAGCAGCCTATCGAGGAGACCGACGCCACCGCGCCCACCAATCCGTACGGCGAGACCAAGCTCGCGCTCGAGCGCGCCTTCCCCTGGTACGAGCGCGCGCACGGCCTGCGCGCCGTGAGCCTGCGCTACTTCAACGCCGCGGGCGCCACCGAGCGCAGCGGCGAGCGGCACGACCCCGAGACGCACCTCATTCCGCTGGTGCTGCACGCCGCCGCCGGGCGCCGGCCGCACGTCACCATCTTCGGCGACGACTATCCGACGCACGACGGCACCTGCGTGCGCGATTACATCCACGTCGTCGACCTCGCCGCCGCTCACGTCCTCGCCCTGCACCATCTCGCCGACGGTGGCCGCCCCGCCGTCTACAACCTCGGCTGCGGCGGCGCCGGCTACACCGTCCTCGACGTCATCGACGTCGCCCGCCGCGTAACAAAACAACACATCCCCGTCACCATCGGCCCCCGTCGCCCCGGCGACCCCGCCACCCTCATCGCCACCTGCGACCGCATCACGCGAGACCTCAACTGGCACCCCCGCCACCAGGACCTGCACGAAATCATCGCGTCCGCCTGGTCCTGGATGCAGCGACCAACCCCGTCCTAGCCCCCACCCACCGTCGCGCCGCCGACGGCGCGGCACACCGGGAACCCCGTTCGCAGTACACCGCTGGCGAAGCCAAGTCGCCGGTCAACGGACGCACGCCTCTCCGTATCACGGACGCCTCCACAGGCACCCCGCCACCGGACGTGACGAATCGGCTCGTCCGCATGGTCGTGGATGCAGCGACGAACGCGCCCGTACGCCCACCCAGGCGTCGCGCGGGGGGCGGCGGGGGCTCCCGGGAAATCCGTCTCAGTAAACCGCTGGCGAAGCCAACTCGCAGGTCAACTCGAGCACACCTCCGGGAACTCGCGGATTTTCCGGGAGCCCCCGCCGCCCCCCGCGCGACGCCGAAGTAGCGCGACGGGACCGTTACCGTCCCGCCGCCACGCAAGCCACACCGGCGAGAATGATCGCAGCCCCGAGCAGGCGGGGGCCGAGCCGTCCTTCGTTGAGCCACACACTGCCGATCACCGCCGAGAACACGATGGACACCTCCCGCGCCGCCACCACGTACCCGGTCTTCGAGAGGCGGAAGGCGAACAGCACCAGCGTGTAGCCGACGGCCGTCATCACGCCCGCCGCCAGAATGGTGCGCCAGTTCTCCGCCCACTCGCGGCGTACGGCGTCGCCGCGGCCGGCAAGCGCCGGCAGCAGGAGCGCGACGCATCCGATCCCGATCACCGTCATGTAGACGACCGGGTGCAGGTGCGCGACGCCCGCCTTGTCGACGAGCGAATAGGCGGCGATGGTGAGGCCCGTGATCACCGCCCATGCGCTGGCGGCGCCGAAGCGCGCGGCGGGCACGCCCGCCACCGGCGTCCGTCCCGGCGCGAAGTGCAGGGCCACCACGCCGGACACCACGAAGGCGATGCCGAGCACGCCCACCGCCGACAGCCGTTCGTCGAACACGACGAGCGCCACGCCGGGCACGAGGGCGACGCCGAGACCGCGCGCCACCGGATAGACGAGCGAGAAGGCGCCGGTACGGTAGGCACGGCCGAGCGCGTAGAAGTAGAAGCCGTGCAGCACGATGGTGGCGACCATGAACGGCACCGCGGCGCGCGCGATGCCGCTCGCGGCCACCTCCACGATGCCGAACGGCAGCAGGGCCACGGCACCCACGCACGTGGCCCACCAGAGAAAGGCCTGGGGATCGCGCGCGCGCTTGGCGAGCGCGTTCCATCCCGCGTGCAGGAGCGCTGCGCCCAGCACGAGGGCGAGCGCCTCGGACGTCATCGAGCGGGCGTGCCGCCCTCGCTCTGGGGACCCAGATGGCGCCCGAGCAGCGCGCGGTACTCCTCGAGGGGCGCGCACACGGCGGCCGGATCCTTGGCGCCTTCGTCCCAGCGCCGCAGGCGCACGGCCTCCTCCGCCCACGGCTCGGCTTCGAAGCGAGCGCGCTCCTGGGCGGAGAGCGGGCCCCCCTGCACGGCGAGCGAGCGCACCGAGGCGGGCGACAGAGCCGCCGCGTACGTGGGATCGACGACGCAGAGATAACGCTTGGCGGCCACGTGACGCTCGACGGCCGCCGCCACGCGCGCAGGCACGAACGGCCGCAGCGCCGCCGCCCCCCACGCGCCGTGGTGATCGTGCGGACTCTCCCGTCGCGGCTGGCCG
Organism: uncultured bacterium; assembly: GCA_964419375.1. Lineage (GTDB taxonomy): Bacteria > Methylomirabilota > Methylomirabilia > Rokubacteriales > CSP1-6 > JBBDXO01. The sequence continues at coordinate 4,194 of CAYQQT010000206.1, read as the reverse complement.
TCGGCCGCCGCCGCCAGGCCCAGCAGCCGGCCGATGTCGTGCACGAGCGCGGCGAGCACGAGGTCGTCGTCGGCCCCGTCCCGCCGCGCCAGCGCCGCGCACTGCAGCGCGTGGTAAAGGTCGCTCACGCCCTCACCGTAGCGCCGCCGCCCGTGGGCGGCGAAGAGCGCCATCACGTCTATCACGTGGGGGGCCCCGACATGGCCCCCCACACCCCCCAACGCTCGTCGCGCCCCGGGGAACCCGTGGCGCTCCTCGATCTCCCGTCCGTCATACGGACGAGCCCGCGGTGATGCCCAGCTCGGCGAGGACGTCGGCAAAGGCGGAGACGACGGCACGCATGTCGCGCGGGGTGAGGGTGCCCATGTTCGACACGCGGAAGGCATACGTGCGAATGTCGCCCTGCCCGGCATAGATGATGTAGCCACGCCGCTTCATTGCGTCGTGCAGCGGCTCGTATGTCAGCCCGGGCCGCAGCCGAAAGGTAGTGAGGATGTTCGAGCGCGCGCCCTCCGGCACGAGGATGGAGAACCCGAGGCGGGCCATCCCCGCCCGCAGCACCGCCGCGTTCTCGGCGTAGCGCTCGATGCGCGCCGTGACCCCCTCCTCCTCCAGCTCGACGAGCGCCTCGCGCATGGCGTGCAGCACCTGCACGGCGGGCGTGAAGGGCGTGTTGTCCTGCTCCTGGGTCGCGTAGTGGTGGTAGAGATCGAGATAGACGCTGCGCGGCGCCCGTCCCTTGAGCGCCTCCACGGCCGCACGCCGGGCGAGCACGAACGACACGCCGGGGATCCCCTGCAGGCACTTGTTCGCGCTCGCCATCACGAAATCGATCCCGTCCGCGGTGACGTTGAGCGGCTCGCCGAAGAGCGAGGACATCGCGTCCACGATCACGCGGCGGCCCGCGCGCCCGGCCACCCGCGCCACCTCCGCCACCGGGTTGAGCAGGCCCGTGGTCGTTTCGTGATGGATGAGCGCCACGTGGCTGATATCCGGATGGGCGCGCAGCGCCGCCTCCACGTCCGCGGGCGGCACCGGCGTGACCACGTCGTACGTCAGCACCTGGGCGCCGATGCCGTGCGCGGCCGCGATGCGCGCGAGCCGGTCACCGTACACGCCATTGTTGACGATGAGGAGCCGCCGGTCGCGCGGCACCGCCGAGCACACGGCCGCCTCCACCGCCGCCGTTCCCGATCCGGTGAAGAGGATGGCCGTGGTCCCCGGCCCCGCTCCGAGCACGCTCACGAGCCGCGTGCGGCACTCGCGCATGACGTCGAAGAACTCGGGCTCGCGGTGACACAGATCAGGCGTGACGAGCGCCTCGCGCACGCGCCGGCTCGTGTTCGCCGGCCCCGGGTTGAGCAGGATCCATTCGCGCTCTGACATGACGCCTCCTTGTTGGATGGGGGGCCTCGAACGGGCCCCCCAAGCCCCCCGCACGCTCGGAAGCGGCCCGGCAACGCCGGCCCGCTCCTCGATCGCCCTCCTTATGCTTGCCAGCGGCCCGGCAACGCCGGCCCGCTCCTCGATCGCCCTCCTTATGCTTGCCAGCG
>CAYQQT010000206.1:0-2541 GCA_964419375.1 uncultured bacterium | reverse complement strand
CGGCAACGCCGGCCCGCTCCTCGATCGCCCTCCTTATGCTTGCCAGCGGCCCGGCTTCGTCGGGCCGCTGCCTCCTTCTCAGGCCTGGAAGACGGTCTCACCGCCGATGATGGTGCGCTCGACCTTGATATCCCGGATGGCCCACGGCGGAACGGCGCACGGATCCTTGTCCAGGATGGCGAAGTCGGCAAGCTTGCCGGGCTCGATGGAGCCCTTGATCGACTCTTCGAACGACGCGTAGGCCCCGTTGATGGTGAAGGCGCGGATGCCCTCCAGCGGCGTCAGCCGTTCCTCGGGCCCGATGACCTTGCCCGCGCGGGTGGTCCGGTTCACCGCGCACCAGATGCCGAAGAGCGGCTCGGCGCCGAACATCGGATCGCCGATGGCGGCGATGGGCGCATCCGAGTGGCCCACGGTCACGATGCCGGCGCGCATCGCCGATTTCATCGGGTTCATGCGGCGCGCCCGCTCTTCACCGATGAAGGTGGAGATGTGGCGGTCGGCCCAGTACCAGGAGTGGTGCGGGTAGAAAGAGCCGATGACCCCCAGCCGCTTCATGCGCGCCAGGCCCGCGTCCGTCACGCACTGGCAGTGCTCGATGCGGTGGCGGGGATCGGGCCGCGGCGACTTCCACATCGCGTACTCGATGGCGTCGAGCGCCACGTCGATCCCGTAGTCGCCCTGGGCGTGGATGGCCACCTGAAAGCCGCGCTCGTGCGCGTCGAGCACCATCGTGTTCAGCTCGTTGGGCGTCATCTGCAACACCCCGCGCGGGTGCGTGCGCGTGCTGTCGGTATCGAGCGTGATGTACGGCTCGTAGAAGGCGCACGTGAAGACCTGGATGGAGCCGTCGCAGAAGAGCTTCACGGACCCCAGGCGCAGCCGCTCGTCGCCGAAGCCCGTGCGCAGGCCGAGATCGCGGTCGAGGGCCATGTGATCGCCCGGCCAGCCCCAGATCATCGCGTACACGCGCTGCTTGAGCCGGCCCTCCTGCACCGCCTCCTGGTAGGCGCGATACGTCTCCGGCCGCGCGTCGGCGCCCGCATCGTGCACGGAGGTGATCCCCGCCGAGGCGTACAGCTTGCCGGCGGCGATCACGCCTTCCTTCATCTCGTCCTTCGTCGGCTTCGGCAGCAGCGCCTCGATGAGCGCCGTGGCGGACTTCTCGCGCAGGACGCCGTTGAGACGGCCGGTGGCGGGATCGCGGTCCATGTGACCGCCCGCGGGCGGGGGCGACGCCTCGTCGATGCGCGCCGCCGCCAGCGCCAGGCTGTTGGCGACGGCGGCGTGGCCGGAGCGGTGCTTCAGGAAGACGGGATGCGCGGGCGCCGCCGCGTCCAGCTCCTGCCGCGTGGGAAAGCGCCGCTCCTCGAGCGCGCTGTCCTCCACCCCGAAGCCCACCACCCATTGCCCGGCGGGCAGCGCCGCCGCCTTCGCCCGCACGCGCGCGAGGATGTCGCCCACGCGCGTGTTCGCGGGCCACTTGGCGTCCACGCCCGCCAGCCACTGGCCGTAGAGCATGAAGTGGTTGTGCGGATCGATGAAGCCCGGGACCACCGTCTGCCCGCGCAGGCGGATGACCTCGGTGCGCGGACCGATGAGGGGATCGATCTCCGACGTGCGCCCCACCGCGACGATGCGGCCCCCGAGCACGGCGACCGCTTCCGCCACGTCGTCGCGCGCGTTGACGGTGATGATGCGTCCTCCGGTAATGACCAGCTCCGCCTTCAGCTCTGACACGGCTCCTCCCCGACGAGCGGCCCCACCGCGCCCCCGAGATCGTTGGCCACGCTCAGCGCTCTCCCGACAGGCGCGGGTCCAGGACGTCACGCAGCCCGTCGCCGAAGAGATTGAAGCCGAGCACGGCGGTCGTGATGGCGATGCCGGGCGCGATCGCCAGCCAGGGATCGAGCTCCATGAACCCGCGCGCTTCGCTCAGCATCGACCCCCAGGAGGCGGCGGGAGGCGGGACGCCGAGGCCGAGAAAGCTCAGCGCCGCCTCGATCATGATGGCGGTGGAGAGGTTGAAGGTCGCCTGCACGATCACGGGCGCCAGCACGTTGGGCAGGATCTCGCGCAGCATCAGCCGCGTGTCACCCGCCCCCAGCGCGCGCGACGCTGCGATGAAGTCGTTCTGCTTCACGGACAGCACGCTGCCTCGCACGATGCGCGAGAAGATGGGCACGTACGCAAGCGTGATGGCGAGGACGAGGTTCCCGAGGCTGGCGCCGAAGGTGGCCACCACCGCGAGCGCGAGCAGCAGCGTGGGGAAGGCCATGAGGATGTCCACCGCGCGCATCAGCACCTGGTCCAGCGTGCCCTCGAAGAAGCCGGCGACGAGCCCCACCGTGCCGCCCACGAGGGAGGCGAGGGCGACCGCGGAGAAGGACACGATCATCGACACGCGAGCGCCGAAGAGAAGCCGGCTCAGCAGATCGCGGCCGAACTGGTCGGTGCCGAACCACGCCGGCGCCGAGGGCAGCGCGAAGCGGCGCGGGCTCATGGCGAGCGGGTCGGCGGGCGCCAGCACGGGCGCGAGCG
>CAYQQT010000205.1:0-6890 GCA_964419375.1 uncultured bacterium | reverse complement strand
CGGCTGGGCCGGGGCGCTGCCGAGCGCTTGGGGGGCTTGGGGGGCCCTTCCAGGCCCCCCATCCAACTAGGACCCGCCAAGGAGGGTGTGATGAAACTCATAGCCACAGCCGTAGCCACTGGTCTTCTTCTGTGGAGCCTGCCCGTCGCGGCGGGAACCGGCACGGGCGGGGTCTCGCCGTCGACTCCGGGCTCCGGCCTCGATCCGAACTGCCTGCCCGGCAACCCGTCGGCCCCGAGGTCGACATCGGGTCTGCCGTCCAGCGCCGGTAACATCGCAGGGGGCAGTGCCACCACCGGCACCCCGTGTCCGCCGTCCACCACGCCGGGAGTTCCAAGCACGGGCTCGCCGAGCGCCTCGCCGAGCACATCGCCGGGTAGCCAGGCCGCGCCTCCGGGAACGGCGCCGGTGCCGCCCGGTCCGGTGAGCACGCCGCCACCTGTGGGCGGCACGCCAATCCGCTAAACCGGATTCACCCGCGCGTGCCGGCCGCCCCGGCGTCCGAGGAGCGCCGCGGCTTCGCCGCGGCGTTTTCCGAGCGTCGGGGCTTGGGGGGCCCGTCGAGGCCCCCCATCCCGATGACATCCTTGCCCTTCGCCTCCGGCGGCCCTACGCTGGTCGCGCCATGGCCACCCACATCGATCCCATCACCTTCGCCGTGATCAAGAGCGCGCTCGACGCCATCGTCGACGAGATGGCGTACACGGTCATCCGTACCGCGCGCTCGGAGATCGTCAAGGACGTGATGGATTTCTCCGCCGCCGTGTGCGATTCGAAGGGCCGCATGCTGGCGCAGGCCAAGACCATCGCGCTCCACCTGGGCGCGGTGCCGGAGGCGATGGGCAAGGTGCTCGAGCTGTTCGGCGACGACCTGCATCCGGGCGACGTGCTGATCGTCAACGATCCATATGAAGGTGGCATGCACCTCCCCGACGTCTTCATGTTCATGCCGTTGTTTTTGGATGAAGCCCTGCAGGGCTTCGCCGTCGTCATCGCGCACCAGACGGACATGGGCGGCCGCGTGGCGGGCAGCAACGCGAGCGACTCCACGGAGATCTACCAGGAAGGGCTGCGCATCCCCGTGGTGAAGCTCTATGACAAGGGCGTGCCGAGCCGCTCCGTCTTCCGCATCATCGAGAAGAACGTGCGGGTGCCCGACCGCGTGCTCGGCGACCTCGGCGCCCAGTACGCCGCGTGCAAAGTGGGCGAGCGCGAGTTCGCCAAGCTCCTGCGCCGCTATGGCGTGCAGACGGCGCACACGTACATGGCGGAGCTGATGGACTACGCCGAGCGCCTCACGCGCAACGAGATCCGCAAGTGGCCGCGCGGCGCCTACACGTTCACCGACTACATCGACGACGACGGCTTCACCGATGCGCCCATTCCGATCAAGGTGACGATCACGGTGGGCGACGGCCACCTCACCTGCGATTACACGGGCTCGTCACCGCAGGTGAAGGCGGCGCTGAACTCCACGCTGTCGTACACGCAGTCCTGCACCTACCTGAGCGTGCGCAGCGTGTTGCAACAGGACGTCCCGAACAACGCGGGCGTCTTCCGCTGCATCGACGTCATCGCCCCCGCGGCGAGCGTGCTCAATCCCGTCCTGCCCGGAGCCTGCGCCGCCCGCGCCCTCACCGGCTACCGCGTGGTGGACGCGATGTTCGGCGCCCTTGCCCAGATCGTCCCCGACCGCGTCCCCGCCGCCGGGGAAGGCGGCAACACGGTGCTCTCGATCGGCGGCTACCGCGAGGACCGCACGCCCTTCATCATCGTGGACATGATCTGCGGCGCGTGGGGCGGCCGCCCCAACAAGGACGGCATCGAGGCCGTCACCAACCCGTCCCAGAACATGTCGAACACCCCGGTGGAGATCCTGGAAGCGCAGCACCCGATCCGGATCGAGGAGTACGCGCTCATTCCCGACTCGTGCGGCATGGGTAAGTACCGTGGCGGCCTCGGGATCGCGCGCGAGTACCGCCTGCTGAACGAGGAGGCGACGCTCCAGCTCCGGAGCGACCGGATGAAGTTCCGGCCGTACGGGCTGGCGGGGGGCGACGCCGCGCTGCCCACGCGCAACGTCCTCATGCGCGACGGAGAGCCCGCGCGAGAGATGCCGGCGAAGTTCTCGATCACGCTCAAGCGCGGCGACGTCGTCCGGCACGAGCAGCCCGGGGGCGGCGGGCACGGCGATCCCGCCCAGCGCGCCCCCGCGCTCGTCGAGGCCGATGTGCGTAACGAAAAGGTCACCGCGCGCTACGCGCGCGGAAACGGCGCGCGCTAGCACCTACGGGACGGATGCGGAGGGGGGCTTACGCCCCGAGGTACGCCCGCTTCACCTCGGGATTGGCGGCGAGCTCACGCCCCGTGCCTGTCAGCGTGACGCGTCCGTTCTCCAGCACGTAGGCGCGGTCGGCGAGCTGCAGCGCCACGGAGGCCATCTGCTCCACGAGCACGATGGTCGCCCCCTCGTCCTTCAGCGTGCGGATCGTGCGGGCGATCTGCTGCACCATGAGGGGGGCGAGGCCCATCGACGGCTCGTCCATCAAGAGTAATTTGGGCTCCGACATGAGGCCGCGGGCGATGGCGAGCATCTGCTGCTCGCCCCCGGACAGCGTGCCCGCGAGCTGAGTGCGGCGCGTGCGCAGGATGGGGAAGCGGTTCATCTCGCGCTCCATGCGCGCCTGCACGCGGGCCCGGTGGCGCCGCACCGTCGTGTAGGCGCCCAGGAGCAGGTTGTCCTCCACGCTCTGGTCGGCGAAGAGCTGGCGGCCTTCGAGGATCTGAGTGATGCCGAGCACGGTGATCTGGTGGGCGGGCCGCCGCGTGATGGGGGCGCCGCGGAAGAGCACCTCCCCGCCCGTCACCGGCGCCAGGCCCGAGATGGCCATGAGGGTCGAGGTCTTGCCGGCGCCGTTGGAGCCGATGATGGCGGTGATCTCTCCTTCGCGGGCGTCCAGGTCAACGCCGCGCAGGGCCTGCACGTGGCCGTACGCCACGCAGAGGCCGCGCACGCTAAGCATGCGGGCCCTCCGCGGGCGCGCCCAGGTACGCCTCGATCACCTTCGGGTCCTGCTGGATCTCCTTCGTGCTGCCCTCGGCGATCTTCTCGCCGAAGTCGAGCACCGACACCACGTCGGAGATGTCCATGATCAGCTCCATGTGATGCTCGATCACGACCTGCGTCACGCCCGCGCGGCGGATGTCGCCGATGATGCGCGAGAGGTGCTGGATCTCGGTGGGGTTGACGCCCGCCGCGGGCTCGTCGAGCAGGAGCACCGCGGGGCGCACGGCGAGCGCGCGGGCGATCTCCAGCAGCCGCTGCTGGCCGTACGACAGGTTCTGCGCGACCTCGTCGGCCTTGTCGGCGATGCCGACGAACTCGAGGAGCGCGGCCGCCTTGCGACGGAACGCCGCCTCCTCGTCCACCGCCCCCCGCGTGCGGAGCAGGTGCGCGACGATGCCCGCGCGCAGGTGCAGGTGGAAGCCGGCCATCACGTTCTCGAGCACGGTGAGGTCGCCGAAGAGGCGGATGGACTGGAACGTGCGCGTGACGCCGAGGGCCGCCATGCGGTGCGGCTTCACCCCCGTCACGGGCGTGCCGCGCAGCTCCACCGCCCCGCTCGTGGGCTGGTAGAGGCCGGTGAGCACGTTGACGAAGGTGCTCTTGCCGGAGCCGTTGGGCCCGATGAGGCCGTGCACGACGCCCGGCCGCACCGCGAGCGTCACGCCGTTGAGGGCACGGATGCCGCCGAACTCCTTGCGCAGGTCCTTGACGGCGATGACCGCCCCCGCGCCCGTCTCCGTCCCCGCGAACTCGATGGCGGTGCGATCGGGCTCGACGGGCAGCGGCCGGCGCCGCAGGCGGCGTCCGAGGCGGCTCTTGAGCAGGCTGCCCACGATGCCGTCGGGCAGGAACACGATGGTGACGAGGATGATGCCGCCGTAGATGTAGAGGTGGTACTCGTGCAGCTTGGCGAAGATGGTCGGGATCAGGTTCAGGATGACGCTGCCCACAAGGGGGCCGTAGAGGGTGCCGCTGCCGCCCATGAGGACGGAGGTGAGGATCGACACCGACAGCCCGAACACGAAGGTATCGCTGTTGATGAAGCCGCTCTGGTGGGCGAAGAAGACGCCGCCGAGGCCCGCGTACACGGACGAGATGATGAAGGCGAGCACCTTCCAGCGGTACACGTCGATGCCGACCGTCTCCGCCGCCACCTCGCTGCCGCGCAGCGCGAGCAGTGTCCGCCCCACGCGCGACGTGAGGAGATTGTTGGCGAGGAGCTGGCAGACGAGCGCGGTGGCGGCGATGAGCCAGAAGTACTGGGTGGGCGTCATCTCGGCGCCGCCGGGCAGCTTGGGGCCCGGGATCGACATGATGCCCATGGGGCCGCCCGTGAAGCTCCACCGGTTCGCCGTCACCTCCGCCATGAAGCCGAAGGCGACCGTCACCATGGCCAGGTACGGCCCCTTGGCGCGCAGCGAGGGCAGCGCGAGGAGGGCGCCGAAGACGCCGGCGAGGAGCGCGCCCAGCGGCGCCGTCACCCAGAAGGACCATCCCAGGCGCGTGGCGAGGAGGGCGGTGGTGTAGGCGCCCACCGCGTAGAGGCCGGCGTGGCCGAGCGAGATCTGGCCCGTCCAGCCCACGAGGATGTCGAGGCCGAGGGTCGCGATGAACAGGTACGCGAGCGACTGCAGCACGAGGATGAAGAAGGGATCGTCGAGCACGAGCGGCAGCACGGCAAGGACGGCGGCGACGACGACGAAGCCCGCCCAGTGGCGAGGGCCCGTGTGCGCGAAGACGGGCATGCGCACGGCCTAGACCTTCTCGATCTCTTTCTTCCCCATGAGGCCCGTCGGGCGCAAGGCGAGGATGAGCAGGATCACGAGGAACGTGACGCCTTCCTTGATGTTCGAGTTCACGATGCCGAAGAACTGCTCGAGGAGCCCGATGACGAGGCCGCCGATGAGGATGCCGATGGGATTCTCGAGCCCGCCGAAGATGGCGGCCGCGAACGCCTTGATGCCGGGCACGGTGCCCATGTAGGCCCACGCGAAGGTGATGGGCGCGATGAGGATGCCCCCGAGGCCGGCGAGCGCGGACGACAGCACGAAGGCGAGCACGACCATCCGCTGCACGTTGATGCCCATGACGGCGGCCGCGTTGCGGTTGTGCGCCACCGCCGTGAGCGCCTTGCCGAGGAGGGCGCGCTTGAGGAACACCTGCACGAGGAGCACAGTGCCGATGGCGGCGACGATGATGAACAATTCCTGGGGAAAGATGCCGGCGGCGCCGAGGTGGAGCACGCGGTCGCCGAAGGGGGAGGGGAACTTGATCTGCTCGGGCCCCCACAGGTTCACGGCGGCGTTCTTGAGGATGATGCTCACCGCCACCGTGCTCAGCACCCAGCTCAGCGACAGCGCGTGGCGCAGCACGGGGCGGATGGCCACGCGCTCGAGCCCCACCCCCATCAGCCCCACCAGGGCCACCGCGCCCCCGATGGCGACGGCGTAGGGCAGCCCGAGGGTGACGTAGCAGGTGAGGCCGAAGAGGGCGCCGATCATCAGGAACTCGCCCTGGCCGAAGTTCAGCGCGCCCGTGGTGATGAAGGTGACGTAGTAGCCCTGCGCGATGAGCGCGTACACGCTGCCGACGGACAGGCCGCTCACGAGCGCCTGCCACAGCTTGCCGAAAAAAGCGTCCACCGGCAGCGTGTCGCGCGGCGGCCTACTGGGCCCGCACCAGCTTGCCGTCCTTCCAGATGGCGAGGAAGCCGCTGTCGCGGCCGAGCGCCTCGTGGTTGTCCTTGCTGTACGGGCGCGGCTTCATCTTCGTCACCGCCTCCGTGAAGTCGCTGATCTCCTCCAGCGCGTCGCGGATCTTCCTGGGATCGGGGCCCACGCGGTCGAGCGCGCGCAGCACGAGTCGCGTGCCGTCGTACGTCTGCGCGGTGGCCACCGGGTGGAAGTCGCCGCCCTGGTCCTTGAAGCGCTGCTCCACCTTGGCGTGCAGCTTCTTGGCGTTCTCGCTGTGGTCGGGCGTGTACGAGGTCACCGCCATCACGCCTTCGACGGTTTCCTTGCCGCCGAGCTTCAGGAAGTTGGGCGCGATGAGCGCCCACGTGGACGTCCACGGCACCCGGAGCTGGATCTTCTGCATGCTCTTGGCGATCTGCACGCCCGCGGGCGCCAGCGAGTACGAGACGATGAAGTCGGTCTTCGCTTCCTTCATCTTCGTGAGCTGCGGCGTCATGTCGGTGTCGTTCTGGTCGAACACCTCCGGCCCCGCCACCATCGTGATGCCGTTGTCCTTGAACAGGCGCAGCGCCGTCTCGCGCCCGCTCTGCCCCCACCCCGTGGAGTCGTGCATGAGCCCGATGCGCTGGTAGTTCTTCTGCTTGATGTGGTCGATCATGAACGAGGTCTGGATGCCGTCGTTGAGCGACACGCGGAAGATGTAGTTCTTGGGCGCGTTCGCGTAGCGCTGGATGATCGGCTCCGCGGTGGCGATGGTGTCCATCAGCGGCATCTCCATCTTCTGGGCGATGTCGATGATGGCGAGGGCGACCCCGGAGTTGACGGGACCGATGATGGCGAAGACCTTGTCGCGGGTGATGAGGCGCGTGACGTTCTCCACGCCCTTGGCGGGCTTGGTCTCGTCGTCGTAGATCACCGCTTCCACCTTCTTGCCCTTGTAGCCGCCCTTGGCGTTGTACTCCTCGAGGGCGAGGGTGGCGCCCATGACCGCCGCCTTGCCGTAGTCGTCGGTCCCGCCCGTGAGCGACTTGTTGATGCCGAGCTTCAGGTCGGCGGCGAGGGCGGGCGCGGCCAGCGCCAGCGTGAGGGCGACGGCGAGCGGCGCCGCCCAGCGATTCGTGTGGCTCTGC
>CAYQQT010000204.1:0-6898 GCA_964419375.1 uncultured bacterium | reverse complement strand
CGGGGATTTGGCCGCCCGCCAGCTCGCCGGCGCGATGGCGGCGGCCGGCCTGCGCCCCGGCGGCGACAACGGGACGTTTTTACAATCGTTCGTCCTCGATCCGGGCACGCGCCTCGGCCCGGACAGCGCGCTCGAGATCGTCGCGCCCGCGCGCCGCACGTTCGCCCCCGCCGCCGAGTGGACGCCTCACGGCGGATCGAGCAACGACGAGGTCACGGCCGGCGTGGCCTTCGCCGGCTACGGTGTGGTCGCACCCGAAGCCGCCTACGACGACTACGCGGGGATCGACGTGCGGGGCAGGATCGTCCTCGTGCTGGACGGCGCGCCGCCCTTCGTGTCGCGTCGCATGTCGCGCCTGGACAAGCTCATCGTGGCGCGCCAGCGCGGCGCCCGCGCCCTGCTCGTCGTCTCTGCCGCCCTGCCGTCGGTCGCCGCCACCGGCGCGCCCTTCGGCCTCGTGTCGGGAGCCGTGACGCCCGCCGTCGCCGACGCGCTCCTGGCCTCGACGGCGACCAGCGTGGCGCAGCGTGCCCGGATGATCGCGGACACGCGCGCGCCGGCCTCCGCCGTGCTGCCGGTGCAGGCGCGTGTGCGCGCGCAGCTCGTGCCCGACGATCGGCGCGCCGTCAACGTCATCGGCATCCTGCCCGGCGCCGATCCCGCGCTCGCGGAGGAGGCGATCGTCCTCGGCGCGCACTACGACCACGTCGGCGTCATCGGCGGCGCCGTGCACCCGGGCGCCGACGACAACGCCTCCGGCACCGCCGTCGTCCTCGGCCTCGCGCGCGCCTATGCCGCCAACGGCGGCGCCGGCCGCACGCTCGTCTTCGCGCTCTTCGGCGCCGAGGAGCTGGGACTCATCGGCTCCGGATATTATGTGAAACATGCACCGGTGGCGCTCGAGCGCACCATCGTGATGCTCAACTTCGACATGGTGGGCCGCATGCGCGAGGGCCAGCTCCACGTGGGCGGCGTGGACAGCGGCAGCCACCTGCGCGACGCGGTCACGGACGCCGCGCGCGCGGCGGGCGCGACCATCACCGTGCGCGGCTCGCCGTACTCGCCCTCGGACCACACGCGTTTTTACGCGGCGGGCACGCCGGTGCTGTTCTTCTTCACGGGCGCCCATCCCGACTATCACGCGCCGGGGGATACCGCCGACAAGATCAATGCCGCCGGCATGGCGCGGGCGGCCGCGGTGGCGGCGGGCGTGGTGGAGCGGCTGGAAGGGGGCGCGCGTCCCGTGTACGCCAGGCTGCCGGCGCCGTCCTCACGGTCCGCGCGAAGCAGCGGGGCTCCTGTCTTCTTCGGCATCGGCGCCGACGGGCGCAGCACGTGGGACGCCCTGCGGCTGTCGCAGGTGATGGCGGGCAGCGCCGCCGAGCGCGCCGGCCTTCGCGACGGCGACGTGATCGTGCGCTTCGACGACGCCCCCATGAGCAGCCTCGAGGACCTGCGCACCGTGCTGCGCACGAAGCGCCCCGGCGACACCGTGGAGGTCGTGTACCTCCGCGACGGCCGGGAAACGACGACCTCCGCAACGCTGGAGAGGAGTGCGACGGAATGACGAGCGACGGAATGGACCCGAAGGGAGCAACCACGCTCACCGACATGATGCGCCGCCGTGCCGCGCTCACGCCCGAGCTCCAGTACTTCACCCTCTTCGGCGAGACCGTGACGTACGGGCGGCTGTGGGAGCAGAGCGCGCGCTACGCGGCCGGCCTCGCCAAAGCGGGCGTGACGGCGGGCGACAGGGTGTGCCTGATCTATCCGACGTGCGCGGAGTTCTTCTACACCTTCTTCGGCATCATGCGCCTGGGCGCCGTGCCCGTGCCGCTCTATCCCACCCTGGGCGTGGAGGCCACCGCGCACGTCTTCCGCAACTCCGAGGCGCGGGCGGTGGCGACCATCGGCTGGTTCCGCAAGGGCGTCGACGACAGCGTCGCCCTCGCGCCCAACGTGCGCGCCGTCGTGGAGCCCAATGACCTGGACGCGGACGCGCCCGTCGCCGGCGAGGTCGAGCCGCACGCCGGCGATCTGGCGTTCATCCAGTACACGTCGGGCAGCACCGGCGACCCGCGTGGCGTCATGCTCACGCACCGCAACGTGGTGCAGACCATCCATTTCATGGCGGAGGGAGCCGGGCTCACCGCCGACGACCGGGTGGTGTCGTGGCTGCCGCTCTATCACGACATGGGGCTCATCGGCTGCTCGTTCACGCCACCGCTCACGGCCACACCCATCTGGCTGCTGCCGCCGGACCTGCGCAATCCGAAGGAGTGGCTGTCGCTCATCACGCAGGTGCGCGCGACGTTCACGGTGTCGCCGGACTTCGGCTACCGCAACTGCGTGCGCAACGTGCGCGACACCTCCGACTACGATCTCAGCACGCTGAAGTCGGCCCTCTCCGGGGCGGAGCCGGTGCGCGCCTCGACCATCGAGGGCTTCGAGTCGCACTTCGGGCTCAAGGGGGTCATCTCACCCTGCTACGGCCTCGCGGAGGCGACGCTCGCCGTCGCCATCTGGCCGCGCGGCGTGCCGCTGCGCTACGACACGAGCGGCCGCTTCCTGTCCGTGGGCCAGCCCTGCCGCGAGGTGTCGGTGCGCATCTGCGAGCCGCGCCACGAGGAGCGGCCGGACGACGTGGTGGTGGTGGAGGCCGGGGTCGAGGGTGAGATCTGCGTGAAGAGCCCGGGCGTGATGAAGGGCTACTACAACAATCCGGAGGCCACGGCGAAGGTGCTCAGCCCCGACGGCTGGCTGCGCACGGGGGATCTCGGCTTCGTCGACGCGGAAGGTTATCTGTTCATCACGGGCCGGCTCAAGGACGTCATCATCCTGGCGGGCGAGAACGTGCTGCCCGCCGACGTGGAAGAGGTCGCCGACCACGTGCCCGGCGTGCGCTACTCCGCCGCCGTCGGCATCGACGACGGCCGCACGGGCAGCCAGCGCCTGTACGTCGTCGCCGAGCTGCGGGACGAGAGCGCGACGGCGGACGTGCTCCGGCAGATCACGAAGGAGGTCGTGGGCCGCGTCCACAAGGCGCGCGGCCACCGCCCGGCCCGGGTGCTGCTCGTGCGCCCGAGCACCATTCCGAAAACGTCGAGCGGCAAGATCCAGCGCTCACGCCTGGCGCAGATGATCGAGGCGGGCGAGCTGAAGGACCGGGTGGTCTCCGGCGGCGCCGATTAAGTTCGGCGTTCATCTCCCGGTGTACGGCGCCGCCGCCACGCGCGAGACCCTGCTGGGGTTCGCGCGGCGGGCGGAGGCGCTCGGCTACGACTCGCTGTGGGTGAGCGATCACGTCGTGATCCCGTGGCGCATCGAGTCGCGCTATCCCTACAACGCCACCGGCGACTTTCCCCTGCCCCCCGCCACCGACTTCCTGGAGCCGCTCACCGCCCTCTCGCTGGTGGCGGCCGTCACCGAGCGCATCGCGCTCGGCACCAGCGTGATGGTGCTTCCCCACCGCCATCCCGTGCTCGCCGCCAAGATGCTCGCCACCCTCGATCATCTCGCGCCCGGGCGCGTCATCCTCGGCGCGGGCGTGGGCTGGATGCGCGAGGAGATCGAGCTCTTCGGCGTGCCGCACGGGCGGCGCGGCGCCTGGAGCGACGAGGCGATCCGCGTCATGCGCGCCTGCTGGAGCGACGAGCACGTGCGCTTTCGCGGCGAGTTCTTCACCATCGACGACGTCGCGTGCCGCCCGCGGCCAGCGCACGGCACCATCCCCATCTGGATCGGCGGCCACACCGGACGCGCTCTGCGCCGCGTGGCCACCCTCGCCGACGGCTGGCACGCCGCCTTCCCTACGGCGGAGGCCATGGCGGAAGGGATGAAGCTCCTGAAGGAAGAGTGCGCGCGCGCCCACCGCGACCCCAAGACCCTCACGGTCAGCGCGAGAATGGGATTGTCCGCGAGGCGCCCGGCGGCCGAGCTGATCGAGGAGATCCACACACTGCAGCGCATCGGCGTGCACCACGTCATCGTCGAGCCCGCCGTCAAGGATCTCGCGGCCATGATCACGACCATCGAGCGCTTCACCGAAGAGGTGCGCGGGAAGCTCTAAGCCGAAAGAAGCGGCGCGCGCACAAACGCTAGAGCTTCGCCCCCGACTTCGCCCAGTCGTCGAGGAACTTCTTGATGCCGATGTCCGTCAGCGGATGCTTCATGAGCATCTCCAGCACGTTGAACGGCATCGTGCTCACGTGCGCGCCCGCCTTGGCCGCGTCGATCACGTGCAGCGGGTTGCGGATGGAGGCCGCCAGCACCTGCGTCTTGAAGCCGTAGTTGCGGTAGATCTCCGTGATGTCGCGGATGAGGTCCATGCCCACGGCACCGATGTCGTCGAGACGCCCCAGGAAGGGGCTGATGTACGTGGCGCCCGCCTTGGCCGCGAGCAGCGCCTGCGGCGCCGAGAAGCAGAGCGTGACGTTGACCTTGATGCCCTTGCCGGAGAGATACTTCGTCGCCTTCAGCCCGTCCTTGGTGAGCGGGCACTTCACGACGGCATTCGCCGCCACCTGCGCCAACTCCTCGCCTTCCTTCACCATGCCCTCGAAGTCGGTGGCCACCACCTCGAGGCTTACGTCGCCCGGCACGATGGCGCAGATCTCCTCCACGAGCGGGCGGAACGGGCGCTTCTCCTTGGCGATCAGCGACGGGTTGGTGGTGACGCCGTCCACCACGCCGATGGCCACGCCTTCCTTGATTTCGGCAACGTTGGCCGTGTCGAGAAATATCTTCATCGTGCCCCCCTCTCGAGGCGGACCTTCGCGCCCGCCCGAACCTTCCTGAAGATTGTGGAATCGCCCGCCACGCGCCCTACCACGGCCACCGCGCTCGCGGGCCGGATCTCCGCGCCCCGGCTCATCGGCGTGGGCCCGAAGAACACGCAGAAGGCGCGCCCCGGCGGCCAGAAGCCGAGATCGCCGAGGTCCACCACCTCTTGAGACGCGTCCGGCGGCGCCGAGATGCCGATGTCGAAATAGATCTCGTCGCCCCACGTGGAGGCCTTCGCCTCGATCGGCAGCGCGTCCCAGATGGCGCGCGCCGTGGGCGAATCGTTCAGCTCCGCGTCGGCCGTGACGTCCCCCGCGCTGATCCGGATCACCCGCCCCACGCCGCTAACGTAGTCCCCGCCTCGAAGCAGTGTCAAGGCAGAGGGCCGCCTACGGCTCCACCAGCCCGAGACTGACCGCGAGCGCTCGGTCGACACGTGCCATCGTCACCCGCGCGAGGTGGCCGAGACGCCGGACCAACCGCGTCCGGTCGATCGACCGCAGTTGGTTGAGCAAGACCACGGAGTCGCGCGTCAACCCGCCCTCCCCCGCCCGCACGAGCACCTCCGTGGGGAAGAGGCTGTCATCGGCCTTTGACGTGATGGCGGCCACGATGGTGACCGGACTGTGCCGATTGGCGATGTCATTCTGAAGAATCACCGCGGGCCGGCTCTTCTGAATCTCTGCGCCGATGGTGGGATCGAGCGAAACGACGTACACCTCGCCCCGACGGGGACTGGCTATGAGCGAGCCCGGCGCCCCGCGGGACGATCGAGATCCGACCATTCCGCGACCAGCAACTTGTCGCGCTCCGCCCGCCGTACGGCGCCTTCCTTCAGGCGCCGTTTCAGCTCGGTGCGACGCGCCTTCGTCACGTATTGACGGATGGCCTCCGCGATCACGCGGCTGCGATCACCGCGCGGCGCTACCCGATCCACGAGCTGAACCGTCCTCTCGGGCAGCGTGATGTTCAGGCGGCGATACGTTTTCGGGACGTCAGCCATGATAAAGGGAGGGTACACACTCCAGGTGTGTAGATCAACCGCGGCGATCCCGTACCGGCATGCCGGCGACACTGGCGTGCACGTGCGGCCGGTAGCCGGCCCGCATCACCGCCACCGTGCTCGGCGGCGTCAGCACGGTCACCACGCCGCGGCGAGGTCGCAGGCGGCGCTCGACGTAGCCGCCCGCCGACCACCTGAGCACGGCGCCCTTCCAGAGCAACCAGGCGACCCCGCCGAGATCGACGTAGGCGCCGTCCGGCAGCGCCGCCACTCGCGCGCAGTAGGTGCGCTTGATCCCCGGCGCCGCGAGCCGCTCGGCGTGCAGCGTGCGGTCGATGGCATCCGCCGTGCGCGCCGTACCCGGGTGAGAGACGGCCCACGCGTCACGAAAGCGCGCGTAGTCGGCGTGCCGGCATTCGGCGCACGGACGATGGCCCGCCGCCAGCGCGGCCGCCTCGTCCAGGAAGAAGAGCTCCGTGTAGGAGCCGGGCGTCATGATCCGTCGGCGGCGGCCGCGGAACTCGGTGCGGCAGATGATCCAGCGCCGCACCTGCGACGAGCGCACGAGGCGCCGGCGCGCGTCGTGGAGCACACCGCGGTTGCCCATGAAGAGGCCGCGGCCTTCGACGGCCACGATGTCGCCAAAGGGGGTGACGCGGTTCTGGAGGGGCGCCCGGCGGGTCACCGGTGGCTATCGCGCTCCGATTGCTGTACACTGCGCGTGTCTGTTCGGTATCGGCTCAACGCGAGTCCCTCCCGTCCATCAGGCAGCGTCTCCGGATTCCTCCGTGGTTCGAGGCGTTTTTCAACAACGCGGACACGTATTGAGGAGACGCCCCATGGCGCAGAAGCTTTTCGTCGGCAGTCTGGCTTTTACCACCACCAGTGATTCCCTTCGCACCTTCTTCGCGCAGTCGGGCACCGTCGTGTCGGCCGCCGTCGTGACGGAGCCGGGCTCGGACCGCTCCCGCGGCTTCGGGTTCGTCGAGATGTCGACGGCCGAAGAGGCGACGCAGGCCGTGAGCCAGCTCAACGGGCGCGAGCTCGACGGGCGCGCGCTGAAGGTCGAGATCTCGAAGCCGAAGGCGGCCGGCGGCGGCGGCGGCGGCGGCG
>CAYQQT010000203.1:0-6928 GCA_964419375.1 uncultured bacterium | reverse complement strand
CCGACCTCTTCCTTCACCTCGCGCGCCACACAGCCCTCGAGCGACTCGCCGTTGTCCACGAAGCCGGCCACGAGCGCGTAGCGGCCCGGCGCCCACCCCGCCTTGCGCGCGAGGAGCACGCGGTTGCCGTCACGCACGAGCACGATTACGCACGGGTGCAGGTGCGGATAGTGCTCGTAGCTGCACTGCGTGCACTTCTTGCCCCACTCGCCCTCGATGCGCGCGGTAGGCGCGCCGCACCGCGGGCAGTGACCGCTCGTGCTCTGCCAGTGCAGCGCCTGCATCGCCATGCCGCCCAGCGAGAGCAGGTCGTCGGGCAGCTTCGTGCCCTTCATCGGGATGAGCGTCTCGCGCCGCAGGCCCGCCGGCAGCGCGGCGCCGGCGGGCAGCACGCTCACCCAGCACGGCGCGTCGTCGAGCGTGCCGAGCCAGAAGGGCGCCTCGCCGCCCGCGCATCCGGCCGGCAGCGCGCCCTGCGGCAGGCACGGCGTGTCCTTGTCGGCGAGGACGAGGAGATTCTGGTCCTGCACGATGAGCCAGTGCCCCCGGGCGTCCGGCGGCTTGGTGCCGCGCTTGGCGGGCGTGAACGTGCCGCGCAGGCAGTCGCGGTTGAAGGGCAGGTAGACGGACTGCGGGGTCATGCGCTCCTCCGGGGAAGATGAAAGGCGTCCGCGAGCAGCTCGTAGGAGCGCAGGCGCGCCTTGGGATCGTGCGTGATGCTCACGACGACCAGCTCGTCCACGCCATACTCGTCCGCCATCGCGAGCAGGCGCGTGCGCACCTGCTCGGGGTCGCCCGTGATGCTGCGCCGGCGCGCGTGGAGCGCGATGGCGCGCTCCTGCTCCGTGTACGGATACGCTTCGGCCTCCTCCACCGAGGGGTACGGCCCGAAGCGTCCCGTGTAGAGCTTGACGATGAACAGATCGCGGCTCTGCGCCAGCCGTGTGGCCTCGGTGTCCGTCTCCGCGCACACGACGAACACGGCCACGCTCGCGCGCGGCTGCGCCAGCATCGGCGAGGGCTGGAAGGCCGCCGTGTAGGCGCGCGTGACTTCGGCGCCGCCCTCGCCGTTGATGAAGTGCGCGAAGGAAAAGCCGGTGCCGAAGTGCGCGGCGAGGGCGGCGCTGTCGCCGCTGGAGCCGAGCAGCCACACCTCCGGCGCCGTCGGTCCGGTGGGCATCGCCTTGATGCCGCGAAAGGGATGGCCGGGCTCGATGGTGTCGTGCAGGAAGCCGATGACGTCGCGCACCTGCTCGGGAAACGCCTCCAGCGGCAGGGCGCCGGGGCCGTGCTTGAGCGCGCGCGCGGTGCGGCCGTCGGTGCCGGGGGCGCGGCCGATCCCGAGGTCGATGCGCCCGGGGAAGAGCGTCTCCAGCATGCGGAAGTTCTCCGCCACCTTGAGCGGGCTGTAGTGCGTCAGCATCACGCCCCCCGAGCCCACGCGGATGCCGGACGTCTGCGCGGCCACCTGGCCGATAAGGATCTCCGGCGTGGAGCCCGCGAGGCCGCCGCTGCCGTGGTGCTCGGCCAGCCAGTAGCGGTGGTAGCCGAGACGGTCGGCCGCGCGCGCGAGGTCGAGCGTGTTGTGCACGGCGTCCGCGGGCGTGCTGCCGCTCGGGATCGGCGATTGATCGAGGACACTCAGAAGGGGCGTGGCGGCCACCATGGATAGAAGGGGGGCATGTCCTTGCCCGGCGTCTGCGTGAAGCGCGGCGGGCGCTTCTCGAGAAACGACGTGATGCCCTCGTAGGCATCGGCGGAGCGGCCCGTGTACGCCATGCCGAGGGAGTCGATCCGGTGCGCCTCCATCGGATGATCGGCGCCGAGCATGCGCCACAGCATCTGCCTGATGAGCGCCACGGAGACGGCGGACGTGTTCTGCGCGATCTCCAGCGCCAGCTCGCGCGCGGCCGGCACCAGCGCGTCGGGCGGAACGACCCGGCTCACGAGCCCCGCCGCCAGCGCTTCCTCCGCGGAGAATACGCGTCCGGTGTAGGTCCACTCCGCCGCCCGGCTGATCCCGACCAGGCGCGGTAGGAACCACGTGCTGCACGCCTCCGGCACCACGCCGCGCCGGGCGAAGACGAAGCCCATGCGCGCGGCGGTGGACGCGAGGCGGATGTCCATCGGCAGCGTCATCGTGATGCCGAAACCGACGGCGGGGCCGTTGATGGCGGCGATGACGGGCTTCTTCATCTCGAAGATGCGCAGGGTCACGAGACCGCCGCCGTCGCGGTGCTCCTGCGGCGACTGCGTCCGCCCGCGCGCGGGCCCGTCGAAGGTGTTGCCGCCGGTGCCTAGGTCGGCGCCCGCGCAGAAGGCCCGCCCGGCGCCGGTGACGATGACGGCGCGCACGCCGTCGTCGGCGTCGGCGCGGTCGAGGGCGCCCGTGAGCTCGCGCAGGAGCAGCGTGTTGACGGCGTTGAGCCGCTCGGGACGGTTCAGGGTGATGGTGGCGACGGCGTCGGCCGTCTCGTACCGGATGTGCTCGAGCGTCGTCACCTCAGGATCCGATGAGCCCGATGCCGGCCTTCTCCTCACGGGCGGCGGTGACGGGGGCGGGCGCGGTGCCCGGCTCGAGCTTCTGCAGCTGCGGCATGACTTCCTTCGCGAAGAGGCGCATGTTGCGCTCGGCCTCGTCGTACGGCATGCCCGCGTAGCTGAAGACGCCCACGAAGTGCTCGTTGCCCACGCGGCGGCGCACGTCGAGGATCTGCTCGTAGCACTGCTCGGGGGTGCCGGAGATCTGTAAATCGACGAAGAAGTCGGTCACGCTGTCGGCGCCGTAGGTCTGGATCTTGTCCGCCATCTTGCCGTAGTACTCGTAGCCCTTGGTCTTGGCGAGGTAGTCGCTGCCGAAGTTGTAGTGGTCGAGCACGGACTGGAAGTAGCCGCCGATGTAGCGCCGCGCCATGTCGCGCGCGCGCTCGGCGCTCTCGTCGCAGAAGGTCCACCCCGCGCACACCGGCGGCGGCGCCTCCGCCGCGTTCAACTCGCGGTAGACCTTGCGGTACTCGTCGAGCTCCCTGGCCACTTCCTTCCACGGCTTCTGTGGTATTACGAGCATGCCGATGCCGAGCTTGGCCATGATGGGCACCGACTCCGGTGACACCGCCGCCGCGTAGGTGCGGCCGCGGAACGACTTGAAGGGCGCGGGCCGGATGGCGGCGCGCGGCTGCTTGATGTAGGTGCCGTCGTACTCGCAGTAGCCGCTCTCGAGGCCGCGCAGCAGCATCTCGGCGGCTTCCACGAAGCGCGCGCGCGACTCGTCCATGGGCAGCCGGAATCCGTCGAACTCCACCTTGCCCGCGCCGCGGCCCATGCCGAGGATGAAGCGGCCGCCTGAGATGTTGTCGAGCATCGAGACTTCCTCGGCCACGCGCATGGGATCGTGCCACGGCAGCACCACCACCATGGAGCCGAGCTGCGTGTGCTGCGTGCGGCCCGCCATGTAGGTGAGGAACTGCAGCACGTCGGGGCACATCGTGTAGTCGGTGAAGTGGTGCTCCACGCCCCAGATCGACTGGAAGCCGAGCGGCTCCGCGAGATCGGCCAGCCGCAGCTCGTTGACGTACACCTCCCGGTCGGTGCGCGCTTTGCCGGGGTTCTGGAAGACGGCCGCCATTCCGACGTGCATGCTCGATCCCCCTCGCAGCCACTATACCCGCGCGCGCCAGCGTGCGCCCGGCGCGACGAGGACGCGCGCGCGAATCACGTATACTCGCCGGCACCATGATCGAAGGCACCGCCGAAGTCCTCGCCGTCCACCGCTTCGACGTGGCGGCCCTCGAGCGCTGGATGCGCGACCACGTGGAGCGCTTCTCCGGCTCCCTCGACGTCAGCCAGTTCCGCGGCGGCCAGTCCAACCCGACGTATTATCTGGCCTCGCGGGGCGGGCTGGCCGCGGGCGGGTGCGAATACGTCCTGCGCCGCAAGCCACCGGGCAAGCTCCTGCCCTCGGCGCACGCCGTCGACCGCGAGTACCGCATCATCACCGCGCTCGCGGGGACGGGCGTGCCCGTGCCGCGCACCTACGCGTACTGCGCGGAGGAGGCGGTCATCGGCACGCCCTTCTACGTCATGGATTACGTGCGGGGCCGCATCTTCCGCGATCCCGAGCTGGCGGGGATCACCCCCCGGGAGCGGGCGGCCATCTACGACGACATGAACGACGTCCTCGCGCGCCTGCACCTCGTGGACTGGCAGGCGCTCGGCCTCGCCGACTTCGGGCGTCCCGGCAACTATTACGCGCGCCAGATCCACCGCTGGGTGTCGCAGTATCGCGCCTCGGAGACGGAGAAGATCGAGGCGATGGAGCGGCTCATCGCGTGGCTGCCGGACAACATCCCCGCCGACGATCACACCACCCTCGTGCACGGCGATTACCGGCCGGGCAACTTCATCGTGCATCCCACGCAGCCGCGCGTGGCGGCCGTGCTGGACTGGGAGCTGTGCACGCTCGGCCATCCGCTCGCCGACCTCGGCTACAACTGCCTGCCCTACCGGATGTCGAAGGAATGGGAAGGCCTGCGCGACAAGGACCTTGCCACGCTTGGCCTCCCCACGGAGGAGGCGTACGTGGCCGCCTACTGCCGGCGCACGGGCCGCGAAGGCATCGCCGACTGGGATTTTTACATCGCCTTTGCCATGTTCCGCCTGTCCGCCATCGCGCAGGGAATCATGGGTCGCGTCATCGCCGGCACCGCCAACGATCCCAACGCGCGGGAGCGCGGTAACCGCGCGCGTCCGCTCGCCGAATCCGCGTGGGCCATCCTGGCTCCGCGCGCCGGCTAAAGGTCATCTGCTGGCACCCGCGTTGCTTCTCCGAAGTCGGTGGAGGAGGACTCCCGATGAAAAAGTTACTTGCAGCAGCCGTCGTACCTTCGCTTCTCACGTTCTGCTTCGCGACGGACGGACTCGCGCAGACGAGCCGGCCACCCGCCAGCGACCGGCCCGCCATGGACCGGCCCGCCGCGGATCGGCCGGCCGCGAAACCGGCGGTGCCGCCGCGCGAGACATGGAAGGCCCCTGAAGGCCTGCACACCTCCGGCGAGCTCATCGGTGCGCGCATCAAGAACGCCGAGGGCAAGGACGTCGGCGAGATCGACCAGCTTCTCATCGATCCCAAGACCGGTAGCGTCACGCACGTGGTCGTGGGCCTCGGGGGTTTGCTCGGTGTAGGAGAAACGAAGGTCGTGGTGCCGTTCTCGGACATCACCCTGACCGCCCAGCACCAGGGCTCGCGGGCCGTCGTCACGATGGACTCCGCCAAGCTCGACAAGGCGCCGCGCTGGGAGCGCCGCCAGGCTTCTCGTGATCTGAGCCCGTCGGCGAGCCCGGGCGGCACGCCGCGCCCGGACGTGGACAAGAAGAAGGCCGACCCCGACAAGAAGTAACGCAGGGGCACCTCGCACGCGCGGCCTCCCCGACGTCCGGGGAGGCCGTTCGTGCGTTACGCCACCTCGAACAGACCCGCGGCGCCCATGCCCCCGCCGATGCACATCGTGCACACGACGTACTTGACGGAGCGGCGCTTGCCCTCGATGAGCGCGTGGCCGACCATGCGCGAGCCCGACATGCCGTAGGGATGCCCGATGGAAACGGCGCCGCCATCGACGTTGAGCTTGTCCATGGGGATGCCCAGCTTGTCTCGGCAGTAGACGACCTGCACGGCGAAGGCCTCGTTCAGCTCCCAGAGGCCGATGTCGTCCATCTTCAGCCCGAAGCGCTCGAGCAGGCGCGGCACCGCGAACACGGGGCCGATCCCCATCTCGTCCGGCTCACAGGCGGCGACGGCGAGGCCACGGTAGATCCCGAGCGGCCTGATGCCCCTGCGCTCGGCGAGCTTGGCGTCCATGACCACGCACGCGGAGGCGCCGTCCGAGAGCTGGCTGGCGTTGCCGGCGGTGATGTGGCCCTTCTCGCCGGTGACGGGCTTGAGCGCGGACAGACCCTGCGCGGTGGTGTCGGGGCGGTTGCCCTCGTCCTGCTTGAGCGTCACCTCTTCGATGCGCGTGTCGCCAGTGGCCTTGTCCTGCACGATCTTCTTCGTCGTCATGGGCACGATCTCCGCGTCGAAGCGGCCCGCCTTCTGGCCCGCGGCCGTGCGCTGCTGGCTGACGAGCGCGTACTCGTCCTGCGCCTCGCGCGTGACGTAGTAGCGCGTGGCGACGGTTTCCGCGGTCAGGATCATCGGCATGTAGACCTCGGGCTTGTGCTCGTCGAGCCACTCGTCGTGCAGCCGGTGTGCGTTGAAGTTCTCGTTCTGGACGAGGCTGATCGACTCCAGGCCGCCCGCCACCATGATCGGCACCTTGTCCACGATCACGCGCTGCGCCGCCATCGCGATCGCCTGCATGCCCGAGGAGCAGAAGCGGTTGACGGTGACGCCGCCCGTGGTCACGGGAAGCCCGGCGCGGAGCGCCGCCTGCCGCGCGATGTTCTGGCCGGTGGCGCCTTCGGGCAACGCGCAGCCCATGATCACGTCCTCGACTTCCCCCGGCTCGAGGCCGGCCCGCTTGACCGCTTCCGCGATCACGTGGCCGCCGAGCGTGGCGCCGTGCGTATTGTTGAAGGCGCCACGGTACGCTTTGCCGATGGGAGTGCGCGCGGTGGACACGATGACGGCGTCAGCCATGAGGGTTCTCCTTGAGGGGTCCTCCGTCTGGATACCCGTGAATCATATATCGAAATGGACACGCTTGCGCGCCCGCGGACGGCCGGCATAGAGTGACCCACGATGGACTCTGAAACCCGCGACTACCTCGAAGAATTGCGACACGAGTTCGCAGCGATGCGCGAGGAGATGGGCTCACGCTTCCGCGCCATGGACTCGCGCTTCGACGGGGTGGATCGTCGGATCGACGCCGAGCACGAGACGACGCGCCGACACTTCGACGTCGTTGCCGAAGCGCTCCGCCACGACCTT
>CAYQQT010000202.1:3798-6934 GCA_964419375.1 uncultured bacterium | reverse complement strand
CTTGATGCCGGTGTCCTTGGTGAAGCGCTGGCCGATCTCGGCCAGCTTCTTGTCCGACGCGGGCGCGAAATTGTTCCAGCACAGGTAGGAGATTTCCCGCGTTTGCCCCACCGCCGGGGGCACGTGGCTGGCGAGGATGCCGGCAAGGCCGGTGGCGCCGGTGGTGGCGAGGAAGCGTCTGCGACTGATCGATTCCATGGGCTCCTCCTTACGGGTCAGAGCGGCCAGCTGCGGATGAAGAAGACGTGGCGCGACTCTAGAGGCGCGCCGGTCCCCTGTCAAGATGTGCCGGCTGTAAAGCCTCCGTCGCGGCGCCTGACCGTGTATCCTCCTCCGCCATGGCACACGCGACGCTCAACGGCATCGAGGTCGAGTACGACGTCACCGGCACCGGTCCCGCGGTGCTGCTCTCGCACGGCTACGACGAGACGGGGCGCATGTGGCGCGGCCAGCAGGCGGCTCTCGGTGAGCGCTACCGGCTCATCACGTGGGACATGCGCGGCCACGGGGGCACGGACGGAGGCCACGACCCCGCGCAGTACTCGCTGGACGCGACCGT
Source organism: uncultured bacterium (assembly GCA_964419375.1). Classification (GTDB taxonomy): domain Bacteria; phylum Methylomirabilota; class Methylomirabilia; order Rokubacteriales; family CSP1-6; genus JBBDXO01. Next base: position 6,375 of record CAYQQT010000202.1, on the reverse strand, counting down.
GGAGGACATTCGCGCGCTGCTCCGTCACGTGGGTGAGGAGCGCGCGGTGATCGGCGGGCTCTCGCTCGGCGGCTACGTGTCACTGGCCTTTTACGGCGCGCACCCGGACATGGTGCGCGCGCTCGTCATCTGCGACTCCGGGCCGGGCTATCGCAACGCGGAGGCGCGCGCAGCGTGGAACCAGCGCGCGGCCGAGCGCGCGGTGGGGCTGGACGAGCGCGGCCAGCACGGCCTCGCGCACGCGGCGCGCGGCATGCTCGCGCAGACGGATGCGCGCGTGATCGATCTCCTGCCCTCCATCCGCGTGCCCACCCTCATCGTCCTCGGCGACAAGGACGAGCCCTTCATCGCGCCCTGCGAGTACATGGCCAAGAAGATTGCGGGCGCGCGCCTCGAGGTCATTCGGGGCGCCGGCCACACGTCGAATGTCGATCAGCCGGAGGCGTTCAACCGCGTGGTGCTCGACTTCCTGGACTCCCTGCCGCGATGAAGTTCGGGATCTTCTACGAGCACCAGCTGCCCCGGCCGTGGGAAGACGGCGCCGAGCTGCGGCTCTTCCAGCACGCCCTCGATCAGGTCGAGCTCGCCGACCGCCTCGGCATCGACTACGCGTGGGAGGTCGAGCACCACTTCCTCGAGGAGTACTCGCACTCCTCGGCGCCGGAGGTGTTCCTGGCGGCGGCCTCGCAGCGCTCGCGCCGCATCCGTCTCGGCCACGGGATCGTCCTCATGCCGCCCGCCTACAATGCGCCCGCGCGCGTGGCGGAGCGCCTCGCCACGCTCGATCTCGTCTCGCAGGGCCGCGTCGAGTGGGGCACCGGCGAGTCCGCGTCCCGCGCCGAGCTGGAAGGCTTCGGCATCAACCCCGCCGAGCGGCGCGCCATGTGGCGGGAGAGCGTCGAGCAAGTCGCCAACATGATGGTGATGGACCCGTACCCGGGCTTCGCAGGCAAGTACTTCTCCATGCCCGCCCGCAACGTCGTGCCCAAGCCCGTGCAGAAGCCGCATCCGCCCCTCTGGGTGGCGTGCTCGAACCGCGAGACCATCCACCTCGCCGCGCAGCTCGGCATGGGCGCCCTCACCTTCGCCTTCGTCAACCCGGAGGAGGCGCGGCACTGGGTGGCCGACTACTACGAGACCTTCAAGCGCGAGTGCGTCCCCATCGGTCATGCCGTCAATCCCAACATCGCCATGGTCACGGGCTTCTCCTGTCACGCCGATGCGGAGGAGGCGCGCCGCCGCGGCAATGACGGCTTCCGCTTCTTCCAGTTCGCGCTCGCCCATCACTACGTGTTCGGCAAGCACACGCCGGGACGCACCAACATCTGGAACCGCTACCTCGCGGTGCGCGAGCAGCTGGGGACCGAGGTGCTGGGCGCGGGCGCCGGGTGCATCGGCACCCCCGACGAGCTGCGCGCCTCCCTGCGCATCTTCCAGGACGCGGGCGTCGACCAGACGATCTTCATCCAGCAGGGCGGCAAGAACCGCCACGAGCACATCTGCGAGTCGCTCGAGCTCTTCGCGGGCGCCGTCATGCCGGAGTTCAAGGAGAAGGAGGCAGAGCGCGAGGCGCGCAAGATGGCGGAGCTCGCGCCCTTCATCGAGGCGGCCTTCGCGCGCAAGCGCACGATGGCGCCGCTGGCGGACGCCGCCATCCCGGCGTGTCAGGCCTACGGCACCACCGTCGCCCTCACCGATGCCGACATCGCCAAGATGCCCGAGGGCAACCGCCACCGCGCGCTCGCCTTCAGGCGGATCGCCGACATCGCCGAGCGCGCCTGACGCGCGCGCGCGGCGATTCCGCCCGCCGTCGGCGCCGCTTACTTCTGGTACTTGAAGGACACGTTCACGCGCGCGCGGTAGGACGTCACCTTGCCCTTGTCGATGGTGACGTCGAACCGGGTCACCTCCCCCACGCGCAGCTCCCGCAACGTCTTGGCCGCCGTCTGCACCGCGTTCTTCACGGCGTCCTCCCAGGAGACCTTGCTCGTGCCGACCAGGTCAGTCACCCGATAGATGCTGTCACCCGCCATGGCGTGCCTCCTCGAGGTTGATTGGGGGGGCGAGCGTCGCACGGGTGCATACCCTCGTCAATGCTCGCCGTGGCCTTGCCGCGGGACGTCCGTTCGGCGAGGAGCGGCGTGGCCGCCGGGGTTCCGGGACCCGTTCCCCGAACACTAAGACCGTGCGCCGAGGTGCCGATGGAGCCCAGCCACCCCCGGTCCGATTCGTGCGCCCGCCACGTGGTCCAGGAATCCCGGCGGCCACGCCGCTCCTCGCCGAACGCGGCGCCGCTATCGCAGCTTCGGGTAGCCCGCGTTCTCCGCCGCGTGCTGCCAGTCGAGCAGCACCTGAAAATCCTCAGGCGCGACCCTCGCGAAACGCAACAGGAGTAGATCGGCGAGCACGTCGGCGAGCTCAGGCGCCTGATGGGCGGCCAGCAATGCGTCCGTGATGCGCGCGCGGTCAGCCGACGCCATCGCCGGCGAGGCGACGAGAGGCGGGCTCGGGGCAGGCTCGGTGGTGGCGACCCCGCGCAGTCGGTTCGCGGTGACCGGATCGTGACGCCGCAGGAGG
>CAYQQT010000202.1:0-3698 GCA_964419375.1 uncultured bacterium | reverse complement strand
GACGCTGAAGGCGAGGGCGAGGGCGGCGAGACGGACACGATGATTTCGGCTCATCCTTCGTCTCTCTCGGCTGTGTCGGCTTGCAAGCATGGCAGGACGTCGCGGTGGAGGTCAACTTTCTGAAGCGTCAGCGGCATCGCTGCCGCCCGCATGACGACGGCGCCCACGAAGCCGGGGGCCGGGCGGAGGTCGTGCACCGTCCACGCCGCTCCTTCTTCAGGGCTGCCGTCCACATCGACGACACGCGCGGGCTCGTCGGGCGCGCATGCCACACGGTAGCGGTCGAGGCTCAGCGTGAGACCGTCGCCGAGCGCCTTCGAGAAGGCTTCCTTGCGCGTCCAGCACAGAAAGAAGGCCAGCTCCCGTTGGTGGGCAGGGACGCTGAAGATCGTCGTCGCCTCCGCCGCCGTGAAGAAGCGTTCTGCGATGGCGGCGAGGTCGTCGAGGGGGCGCACCGCTTCGACGTCCACACCGAGGACGACGTCGCGGGCGAGCGCGATGAGCGCCACCTCCTGCGAGTGCGACACGCTGAAGTGGACGCCGGGCCCGTCGACGGATGCCTGCAGCGAGGGCTTGCCGTGCGCCGCGTAGGCGAAGCGGATGGTGGCGGGAGCGACGCCGCCGTAGCGGGCGAGCAGGACCCGCAGGCAGGCCCGGGTGACGACGAAGCGGCGGCGATCGCGGACGAACACGAACCGCGCCGCGCGCTCGCGCTCGTCCGGCGACAGGACGTCGGCAAGCGCGGCGACGACGGCCTCCGGCTGCTGCAGATCGAGCTGCCAGCCCGCGATGACGCCGGGCGCAAGCCGGAGCGGCTTCGCCACCGCGGCTGGCCGGTGCGCGGCTGCCCTCAGCTTCGCCGGCGCGTGAGCTGCGTCGTCAGAAACTCGAGCAGCCGGGCGCGGTCGGTCTTGAGATAGAAGTGATCGCCGGGAAACATCGCGACCTCGAACGGTCCCGAGGTGACTTCGCGCCACGGCTCCACGCGGTCGTCCTCGGTGGAGTCGAGGGCGACCGCGGGACACGCAAGCTCGCCGCCTCCGAAGGAGGGCGCGAATGCGGACGACGCGATGCCGCGCGACGTCACAGCTCGGAGCCCAACACGCGGCTGAGGAAGTCGCGGATGCCGGTATGGGGGTCGCCGTCGACGAGGAGCACGCGGCGGCCCGCGCGCGCCCATGTCGCCGCGAGGTGGACGGCGGTCGTGCTCTTGCCGACGCCGCCTTTCATGTTGACGACCGCGAGCGTCCGCATGCGTGTGCGCATTCTAGCCCAAGGCAGCACCGTCCAATAGCCGGTCGTCACGGCGGACCAGGGCGGATTGTCGGCAAAAGCCTTTACTGCTTCCGCCTTCTACGGTACATTTCGTCGCGCGCGACGGCCTCTCTTGCCTGCATCGGCAGTGGCCATTGAGCTGCCGAGACGGCCTCGACGCCGAATCGTTCAGGGAGGCGCCTGCTGACGACACACGGCCGCGGACTCGTAGTCCTCTGCATGACGATCTTCTCGCTTGCGGCGCCGGTCGCCGTGTGCCACGCCCAGGACAGCGACCTGATGCGGTTCTACGGCTCCCTGCGGGTCGGGTACGCATTCCTTTCCAACGCCCAGCCGGTGTCGAACGTGGACGCGGTGTGGTCCCAGCAGGTCACGGGCCTGTCGTTCGGCGTGAATTTCAACCGATACTTCGGGGCGGAGCTCGCCGCCGATTCGTTCGAGACCGACCTGGCTCTTCGCGACGTCGGCAAGATCGGCGAGTACGGCACCTTCACCCTCATTCCCCAGGCGCGCGTCCGCTATCCGCTCTTCGACGGAACGCTGACGCCCTACGTGCTGGCCGGCGTCGGCATCGGTCATAACGAGTTCAACGACCGCAAGCAGCAGGGGATCGGCCGCAGCATCCACGCGAACGACACGACGGTGGTGGGCGCCTTCGGCGCCGGGATCGAATACTTCATCACGAGAAACATCGCCGTCGGTGTGGAGGCCCGCTATCTCGTGTCCCGCGACCAGGAAATCGAGATCGACGGCCGGTCGCAGAAGGCGAATCTCGATGCCCTGCTCGCTGCGGTCAGCATGCGCCTGCTCTTTCCGGAGCTGCCCGGCTCCGCCGGCACCGCCGCCCCGGACTACCGGACGACCGGGCGCTTTTACGCGGGGGTCCGTCTCGGCGGCGGCGCCGTCATCAACGAGGACATTGCTCCCGGCCTGGAGGCGGGGCCGGTGAACTCGGCCCTGGCGGACGTGCTCAATCTGTCCTACGGCGGCTTCGTGGGAGCGGACCTCACGAACGTGCTGGGCGTCGAGTTCGCCGTCGAGGGTTACGACTTCGAGGTGCGCGTCCCCGGCCTCGGCAGCGTGGGCGAATATGCGATCTACACGTACATCCCTCAGCTACGGTTCCGCTATCCGGTCTTCGAGGGGCGGGTGACGCCCTACCTCGTCACCGGCGTCGGAATCAGCTTCGGTGAGTTCAAGGACCGAAAGCCGCACGGCGTCGGTCTCGACCTTCAAGGCCGGGGCGATTTCGCGCTCGCCGCCGTCGCCGGCGTCGGCGTCGAGTACTTCGTGGCCAGCAACATCGCGGTGGGCATCGAGACGAAGTACCTCTACTCTCGGGATCACACGATGCACGTGTCCGGGCGCGACCGCGACCTCAACCTGGACTCGATGCTGACGTCGCTGGGCGTCCGCATCTACTTCGGTAAGCGCGCCGCCGGGGACTGACCGGCAGCCGGCGCAGCACCGGTACGAGACCATGAAGTTCGATCTCGCGATCCTCGCCAGCCAGCCGGTGCCGGTGGTCGTGCGCCAGGTGCAGCTCGCCGAGCGGTTGGGCTACGACACGGTGTGGATCACGGACACGCATCTCGTCTGTCGCGAGCTGTGGGTCACGCTCGCTGCCTGCGCTGTCGCCACCTCGCGCATCCGGCTCGGTCCCGGCGTCACGGTGCCGCACTCGCGGCACGTGTCGGTCACCGCGAGCGCGGTGGCGACGCTGCACGACCTGGCGCCCGGGCGCGTCGTGCTCGGCATCGGCACGGGGGGCAGCAGCGCGCAGACGATGGGCCTGCGGCTCGAGCAGGTGGGCCGGGTGGCGACCATCGAGACGATGGCGACCTCCCTGCGCGCGCTCACCCGCGGGCACACCGCGCGGTTCGAGACCGGCATCGACGGACGTCTCGCGTGGCTGGAGGGCGCGTGTCCCGTGCCCATCTACGTTGCGGGCTCGGGCCCGAAGATGCTGGCGGCGGCGGGGCGCCTCGGTGACGGGGCCATCGTGTACGCCACGGTGGCGCCCGAGATCCTCAGCGTCGCGCTCGCGCGCGTGGCCGACGGTGTGCGGGAAAGCGGGCGCGCGCCGGAGGACGTCGAGGTCGCGCTGTGGGCGCCGATGTCGATCGGCCGCGATCGCGCGCTTGCGCGTGACCATGCCCGGGGGCGCGTGGCGTCGGCCGCGCGTCATCCGCTGCCCGTACGGCTGCCCGACGAAGACGAAGCGGCCATCCGGCGCATCCGCGAGCACTACGACGCCTACCAGCACGCCACCGCCGGCTCCGCGCACCGCACGCTCGTCACCGACCGGCTCGTCGACCTCATGGCGCTCGCGGGCACACCGGACGACGTGCGCGAGCAGGTCCGGCGCCTGCAGGCGCTGCCCCGCCTCGCGCGCGTGATCATCTTTCCCCAGGTGCCGGACG
>CAYQQT010000201.1:0-6954 GCA_964419375.1 uncultured bacterium | reverse complement strand
GATGGGGGCCTCGAAGGGCCCCCAATCCCCCAACGCTCGGCAGCGCCCCGGCAAAAGCCGTGGCGCTCCTCGATATCACGGAAGCCTACGAGTGGGACGGCCCCGCCGTGTCCTCGGCACGGACGGGCGTGGATCCGCGCAGGAAATCGAAGTCGCAGCCTTCGTTCGCTTGTAAGACATGGTCCAGGAACAAACGGCCGTACCCCCGCGTGAACTGAGGCGGCCGCGGCGTCCACGACGCCTTCCGCTTCGCCAGCTCCTCGACTGACACCTTGAGCGTGAGCGAGCGCCGTGGGACGTCGAGCGCGATCTCGTCGCCGTCGCGCACCAGCGCGAGAGGGCCGCCCACGGCGGACTCCGGCGCCACGTGCAGCACGACGGTGCCGTACGAGGTGCCACTCATGCGCGCATCCGAGATGCGCACCATGTCCTTGACGCCCTTCTTGAGGAGCGCGGTGGGAATGGGCGCCGCCCCCCACTCCGGCATGCCGGGCGCGCCCCGGGGGCCGACGTGCTTGAGCACGAGCACGGAGGTCTCGTCGATCTTCAGATTCGGATCGTCGATGCGCGCGTGCAGATCGGCGTGGTCCTCGAACACGACGGCGCGGCCCGTGTGCACGAGCAGGTGCGGCGAGGCCGCCGACTGCTTGAGCACGGCCCCGTCGGGGCAGAGGTTGCCCGTAAGAATGACCGTGCCGCCCTCGGGCGCCAGGGGAAGGGCGAGGGGGCGGATGACGTCCTCGTTGTAGCAGACGGCGCCACGCACGTTGTCGGCCACGGACTGCCCGTTGACGGTGAGCGCGTCCGCATGCAGCAGCGGCAGCAGCTCCTTCATGACCACGGGCAGGCCCCCCGCGTAGTAGAAGTCCTCCATCAGGTACTTGCCGGAGGGCCGCAGGTTCACGAGGAACGGCGTGCTCTTCGACAGCTCGTCGAAGCGCGTGAGGGGCAGCGGCACGCCCACGCGCCCGGCGATGGCGACGAGGTGCACGATGGCGTTGGTGGAGCCGCCGATTGCCATGTCCGCGCGAATGGCGTTGTCGAACGCCTTGGCGGTCATGATCTGCGAGGGCTTTGGGCCGCCCGCCTTGGCGATCTCGACGGCGCGACGGCCCGCCATCTCGGCCTGCGCGAGCCGGCGTGAGTCGGCGGCGGGGATGGCGGCATTACCGGGCAGCGTCATGCCGAGCGCTTCCGCCACCGAGGCCATCGTGGAGGCGGTGCCCATCACCATGCAGTGACCGCTCGAGCGCGACATGCACGACTCCGCCTCGCACAGGTCCTCGTCGGTGATCCGGCCCGCGCGCAACTCCGCCCACAGGCGCCAGGCGTCGGTGCCGGAGCCCAGCTCCTCCGTGCGCCACTTGCCGCTCAGCATGGGGCCGCCCGTCACCATGATGGACGGGATGTCGGCGGAGGCCGCCCCCATGAGCATGGCGGGCGTCGTCTTGTCGCAGCCGGAGAGCAGCACGACGGCGTCGAGCGGATAGGCCCGGATGCACTCCTCCACGTCCATCGCCATCAGGTTGCGGAAGAGCATCGTGGTGGGCTTCATGAGGACCTCGCCGAGCGAGATCACGGGGAACTCGAGGGGAAAGCCGCCCGCGCTCCACACGCCGCGCTTGACCGCCTCCGCCACCTGCCGTAGGTGCGCGTTGCAGTTGTTGAGCTCCGACCACGAATTGCAGATGCCGACGACGGGCCGGCCGTCGAAGACGAGGTCGCTGAAGCCTTCCGCCTTGATCCACGAGCGGTGCGCGAATCCGTCGAGGTCCTTGCGGCCGAACCAGTTGCGGCTTCTGAGTTCGTGTGATGTCATGGGGTCCCTCCAACGCGCGATTATATAGACAAGAGGAGACCGGAATGCGGCTCGCGGGCAAGGTGGCGGTGGTCACGGGCGGGGGCAGCGGCATCGGACGCGGCATCGTCCTCGCGATGGCCAAAGAGGGCGCCGACATCGCGATCCCCGACATCCAGGTGCTGAACGCCGAGAAGGTGGCGGAAGAGGTGAAGGCGCTCGGGCGCAAGGTGCTCGCGATGAAGACCGACGTCACCAGCAGCGCCGACGTCAAGACGATGGTGGAGCGCACGCGGGAGGCGCTCGGCAAGGTCGACATCCTCGTCAACAACGCGGGCATGGCGGCGCCGCCCGGCATGCCGTTCACGAACAACACGGAAGACGACTGGGACCGGGCCTTCGCGGTAAACATGAAGTCCGTGTTCCTGACGTGCAAGGCTATCGCACCGTACTTCATCGAGCGGAAGGCGGGACGCATCGTCAATATAGCGTCCATCGCAGGGCCGCTGGCGGCCGTCACCATGCCCGCCTACAGCGTGGCCAAGCAGGGCGTCATCACCTTCACCCGCGTGGTGGCCAAGGAGATGGCGCCACACCAGGTCACTGTGAATGCGATCTGCCCGGGCGTCCTCTACACGGAGTTCTGGCAGAAGCTCGCCGCCCACATCGCCGACACCAACCCCGCCTTCAAGGGCATGACGCCGCGCCAGGTGTTCGAAAAGCGCGTGGGCGACATCGTCCCCATGAAGTGCGAGCAGACGCCGGAAGACATCGGCGCCGCCGCGGTGTTCCTGGCGTCCGACGAGGCCCGGTACATCACGGGACAGGCGCTCATGGTCGATGGCGGCTGTGTCATGTACTAGCGAGGACGCGCGATGGATTTCGAGTTCTCCGAGAAGGACGAGGCGTTCCGGAAGGAGGTGCGGGCGTGGCTGGAGCGGCACGTGCCGGACGATCTGCGCGGCAAGTCGTTTGCCGCGTCGCGCGCGGACAAGGGCGAGGTGACGCGGCTGCGCGCGTGGCAGAAGACGATGTACGAGGCGGGCTACGTCGGGATGGATTGGCCCGTGGAGTTCGGCGGCAAGGGCGCCACCCTCGTTGACCAGCTCATCCTCTTCCAGGAGATGGCGCGCGCGGAGTCGCCGCAGTTCGTGAACCGCGGCGGCCTCTCCATGCTCGGCCCCACCCTCATGAAGCACGGCACGCCCGCGCAGCAGAAGCGCTTCCTCAACAAGATCCTCACCGCGGACGAGATGTGGTGCCAGGGTTTCTCGGAGCCCAACGCGGGCTCGGACCTCGCCAATCTCCAGACGCGCGCGGTGCGCGACGGCGACCACTTCGTCGTCAACGGCCAGAAGGTGTGGACGAGCATGGCGCACGTGGCGGACTGGTGCTTCCTGCTCGTGCGCACGGATGCCACGGCGGCCAAGCACAAGGGCATCAGCTTCCTGCTCGTGGACATGAAGTCGCCCGGCATCACGCTGCGGCCCCTGCGCCAGATCACGGGGGAGGCGGAGTTCAACGAGGTCTTCTTCGACAACGTGCGCGTGCCCGCCGACCACCTCGTGGGCAAGCTGAATGAAGGGTGGGGCGTGGCCATCACCACCCTTGCCTACGAGCGCGACCTGCTCACCTTCATCCGTCACATCTCGCTGCGCAACGCGCTCCACCGCCTGCTGAAGCTCACGCGCGACCGCGGGCGCGGCGGCGATCCCGTGCTGCGCCAGAAGATCGCGCAGCTCTGGATCGGCGAGCAGGCGCTGCAGCTCAACGGCTACCGCAGCTTGACCAAGATCTTGCGCGGCGGGCAGCCGGGGCCGGAAGGCTCCACCTCCAAGCTCTTCTGGAGCCAGCTCGACCAGGAGCTGGCGCTCACCGCCACCGAAGTGATCGGGCCCTACTCGCAGATCGCGCAGGGCTCCGAGTGGGCGCCCGACGACGGGCAGTGGGAATTCTACGAGCTGCTCGCGCGTGGCAGCGGCATCCGCGCCGGCACATCCGAAATCCTCCGTAACATTCTGGGCGAGCGCGTGCTCGGCCTCCCGAAGGACTAGACCCGTGAGTGACCTTCTCTACGACGTTTCCGACCGCGTCGCCACCATCACGCTCAACCGTCCCGACAAGCTGAATGCGTTCACGGGCGAGATGATCGACACCTGGGCGTCCTCCCTCGCGAAGGCGCAGGCGGACGAGCAGGTCAACGTCATCGTCGTCACCGGCAACGGCCGCGCCTTCTGCGCGGGCGGCGACGTGGCGCGGATGGGCGACGGCGAGCCCACGCCGCTGCAGCACAAGAACCAGCTCTGGGATCACATCCACCGCATCCCCAAGACGCTTGAAGGCGTGGACAAGCCGGTGATCGCGATGGTCAACGGCCTCACGGTGGGAGCGGGCATGGGGATGAGCCTCATGTGCGACGTCCGCATCGCGGCGGAGTCGGCGCGCTTCTCCACCGGCTACGTGCGGGTGGGCCTCGTGCCGGGCGACGGCGATACGTACTTCCTGCCGCGCCTCGTGGGCTCCGCCAAGGCGCTGGAGCTGCTGTGGACGGCCGACTTCATCGAATCCGCCGACGCGCTGCGGCTCGGCATCGTCAATCGCGTGGTGCCGGACGCGCAGCTCAAGGAAGCGACGTACGCCTTCGCGAAGCAGATCGCGGACGGGCCCCAGATTCCCATCCGCATGATCAAGCGGCTCGTGTACCAGAGCCTGCGCCTGGACCTGCGCACGCACCTCGACCTCGTCTCCTCGCACATGGCGGTCGTGCGCCGCACGGAGGACCACGCCGAAGGCGTGGCCGCCTTCAAGGAGAAGCGACCCGCGAAGTTCCGCGGACGCTGACGCCCGCCGGATCAGGGAATGTCGAGGAGCACGACCCCGTAGTCGCCGACCACCCGGAAGCCGAGGGCGCGATAGGCGCGCTGGGCGTGATCGTTGTCTTTCCCCGTGAAGAGGACCGCGTGCGTCACGCCGCGCTCGCGGGCGGCGAGCAGCGAGCCCGCCACCACGGCGCGCGCGTAGCCGCGGCCGCGGTGTGAGGGCGGGGTGTACACGCCGCCCACCTGCACGATCGCCGGCAGCTGCGCGTTGAACGCGCTGTAGGCGACGGGCTCGCCGTCCGCCGTCACCACCCACGTGGCTTCCCGCGCGTGCAGACGGGCGATGTCGATGACGGTGGTCTGGCGAAGGGCCGGGGTATCGGTGGCGCCCGAGATCTCCACGTCGTACGCGATGCGCCAGTCGACGAGGAGCGGCAGCTCGGCCGCCTCCGGTCGCCGGCACCGCACGCGGCCGTCCGCGAGGGTTACGGGCACGATCATGTGGGCGAGGTCGAGCGCGAAGAGATCCTCGTGGCTGCAGAGGCGCACGCGGGCGCCGTCGTAGCCGAGGGCCGTGCGCGCCGCCGCCACCTGGGCCCAGGGACCGACGAGCCCGGTGACGGCTCGCCCCGAGCGCTCCACCGCCGCGCGCGCGAGGGCGCCCACGACGTCGACGGGCGCCTGCACCTGCAGCATGCCGTGCCACGAATGGCCCACCACGCCGCGGATGCCGCCCGCGTCGCGGGCGGCGACGTAGGTGGACTGGTGCGGCTGCCCGTGGTCCACGATCCCGCACGCGGCGAGGTTGGAGCGGAGGAACATCGAGCTGTGCGCGTGGCGGACGAGGAACGCCTCGAGCGCGCCTTCATCGCCGGGGCCGAGAGTGTCGTAGCCGGCCATCGGCGCTCACACGACGGCGTAGGCGCGGTATTCCATCTGCCGCGCGATCGTCTCGCGCGCCGCCACGCCCCAGTGCCGCTCCACGAGGTAGAGGCCGAGGTCGAGCGACGAGGACACGCCGCCCGCGGTGACCACGCGGCCTTCGTCCACGATGCGGCGGTCCGTGACCACTTCGCGGCAGAGCGGGCGCAGGAGGTCGAGCGCGCGGTGGTGCGTGGTCGCGCGCACATCTTTCAGATAGCCCGCCGCTCCCAGCAGCAGGGAGCCCGTGCACACGGAGGCGAGCGGCCGCTCGTGCCCCCACGTCCTCAGATAGGCGATGAAGCGCGGGTCGTCCACCAGCGTGCGGGTGCCGAAGCCACCGGGGACGTACAGGAGGTCGTAGGGCGCGAGGTCCTCGTACACGCCGTCCGGCCTCACCACGAGGCCGGAGTCGTCCACGATCTCCCGCTCGGTGCCGATGATGCGCACGCTCACGTCGGGGTCGATGCCCATGGGCGCCACGCGGCGCAGGGCGTCGTAGCCGCCGATGAGGTCGAGAAACGTCAGGCGCGGGAAGGCGAGCATCGCGATGCGCCGGATCGTCATGGCGCGACCGCCGCGATGCCGACGAGGTGGCGCTGCGCGAGCGCCTGGTAGCCCTCGGGGTTCACGCGCACCCAGAACTCGGCGGGGGTGCCCGCGAGCGGGCCCTTCACCCTGGCAGGCGTGCCCATGGCGAGCATGCCGTCGGGGACGTCCGTCTGCGGCGTCACGAGCGCGCCCGCCGCCACCATCGCCCGCACGCCGATGCGGGCGCCGTCGAGCACGGTGGCCCCGTTGCCGATGAGCGCTTCTTCGGCGATGAAGGCGCCGTGCACGCAGCAGAGGTGGCCGACGGTGGCGCCGGGGCCGACCTCCACGCCCGCGTGCGGGGTGACGTGGATGACGGAGCAGTCCTGCACGTTGGCGCCGCGGCGGATCACGATGGGATTGAAGTCCGCGCGCAGCACCGCGTTGTACCAGACGGACGCGCGCTCCTCCACCGTGACGTCGCCGATGAGCACGGCGGTGGGCGCTATGAAAGCGGACGGATGAACCGTAGGACGTTTCCCTTCGAAGCTGAAGAGTGGCATGGGGCTGAGCCTCGCAGTATGCTCGATTTGTCGCTGGCTGCCGCTCATCTTACTGGAATCCCGCAGGAGGTCCGAATGCCGCTGCCGCGCATCGCCGCCGTCGCCACCGCCACGCCGAAGCACCGCTTCAGTCAGGAGGCGTTGCTCGCCCTGGCCGGGTACGTCGACGAGCGACGCCGCGGATTCTTCTCCGCCAGCGACATCGAGGGCCGCCACCTCTATATCGACCCCGAGACGTTCACGCCCAACGAGTCCGTGGACGAGCTGAACGCGCGCTTCCAGCGCGGCGCCGTCGAGCTGGGCGAGGCGGCGGCGCGGGCGG
>CAYQQT010000200.1:0-6957 GCA_964419375.1 uncultured bacterium | reverse complement strand
TGATCCTGTCCGGCGTCCACGGGGGATCGAAGACGAGCTCGACCTCGGCGCGTTCTACGCCGGGCACCGTGAGCGCCGCCGCGCGCACGCCCTCGAGCATGACGTCGTGGAGCGGGCATCCCTGGGCGGTGAGCGTCATCCTGATGCGCACGGTGGCGCCGTCCACGGCGATGCCGTAGATCATCCCCAGCGCAACGACGGACATGCCCAGCTCGGGATCGAGCACACCGTCGAGCGCCCGTTCCACCTGCTCGACGCGCGCGGGCGGCTCGCCGGGGTCGGAGCCTCCCGCGATCACGCGGCCGCCCGCGGGCTGCCACGCGCACCCGGGATCCTCGCCGAGTGGGTCACCGCTCACCGCGAAGGCGCGCGCCCGGCTGCCCCCGCACCGATCGCGATACTCGCACGCGCCGCAGCGGCCGCCGAATCCCGAAGGTGTCCGGAGCGCCCGGAAGGTCGCGTCCTCGCGGTACACGCGCACGAGGTCGTCGCGCCGCACGTTGCCCATGGGCAACGGCAGGAAGCCGCTGGGACAGATGTTCCCCCGGTGATCGATGAACACGAAGCCGTTACCGTCGGTGACCGCGCGGCCGGCGCGTCCAATGAGATCGGCTCGCGCGCCGGACGATGCCGGCGCCGGACGGTGGCGCCCACGGGCCGCGAGCACGCGATGGTAGTGTGGCGCCTCCGTCGTCTTGATGCCGAACTCCACCGACGGCGCCAGATCCGCCGCCCATTCGAGCGTGCGCTCGATCTCGTCGGCGTTCAGCGCCAGGGAGGCTTGCGCGCGCCCCACCGGGATGAGGAAGAAGAGGGCCCAGAGGACAGCGCCGAAGCCGGACATCTGGGCCGCGATGGTGGGCAGGTCCGCGTGCGTGCGGTGGCAGACCGTCGTGTTGATCTGCAGCGGCAGGCCGAGCGTGCGCGCGCGCTCGATGATCTTCATGGTGTGGCCGTACGACCCCCGAACGCCGCGAAAGGCATCATGCACGGCCTCGGTGGCGCCATCGAGACTCACCGCCAGCCTCGCCAGCCCGGCGTCCCGGAGCGCGCGTAGCCGCTCCTCGGTGACCGCCGCCGTGCCGCTCGGCGTGAGTGACACGCTGAGGCCCCGCGCGGTGCCATACGCGACGAGCTCGGCGATGTCGGGTCGGCGCAGCGGGTCGCCTCCGGTGAACACGAGCAGCGGCGGGGGAGTGCCGAAGGCGGCCACGCGGTCGATGAGCCGTCGCGCTTCATCCGTGGTGAGCTCGCCGGGATCCCGATACGGCATTGCCTCCGCGCGACAGTGCACGCACGCGAGCGCGCACGCACGCGTCGTTTCCCATATCACGATGAAGGGCGCGCGATCGAAGCCGCTCATCGCGTGACCGCCTCGCGGCCGACGCGCGCGTGCATCGGGCACGGCGAGGGCGGCCGCACACAACCGTCTGCCATCGTTCTGTCCTCCCATTCGGCAGCGTACGGCAGGGAGCGAAGCGCGGATATGACGTCCGTCATATGACGGCGTGACGCGCGGCTAGCCTGCGTCCCCCTCCGCGATGTCGCGGAGCGCGTCAATCGACGGAACGACGAGGTGACCGCCCCTTCGGGGCCCTTCACCTGTCCGATGGCGACCGGCGACGACCTCCGCGGCGGACACGGTGAACGTCGCGCGCGCCGCGCCCTCAGCGCAGCGAGGTGAGGTACCGGGCGAGGACGTCGATGTCGGCCTCCGTGAGCTCGAGTTTCGGCATGTGGGCGGTGTCGCGCACGGACGACGGGTCGCGCAGCCACTGGCGCACGTACTCCGGACGGTACTTGAAGCCGATGCGCGAGAGATCAGGGCCGATGGGCGATCCCATCTTGCCGACGGTGTGGCAGCCGTGACAGCCGTTCTTCATGAAGACTGCGCGGCCGCGTTCCCCGATGTCTTCCTGTGCAGATGCAGATGCGGCAATTGCGGACGCGGCCGCGAGCAGCGCGAGGAGTACGAGCAGCGCCGTCATACTCCTCCGCACGGGGTACGGCAGCCACCTGCGCGTGCGTGGGATCGCGCCTCGGCGACGATCGAGCGATCGAGAGGGTACCAGCACGGTTTTGACTTGCATCGCGCCTCCTTTGGACTGGGCCCTCGTCAGACACCTGTGCGGCCAGCGCCTCCGCCGCCACCCGGCACATGCCGTCGGTGACCTCGCGCGTCGCCGCCACGAGCGCGCCGAGGCCCAACCCGGACGGCCCCGCCGTCGCCGACGCGATACGATTCCATGGTTCCCCTCCTCCGCTACCGCGGTGCTCGCGGGGGAACGGCGGACCGTTCGGGGCGCAGCGTGAACGAGCCGAGGACTCGCATGTAGTTCGCGCGCTCGAAGGCCGCGGGCTGGGCGACGCAGCGATAGCTCATGCTGCCCTGCATCTGGGCGATCGAGTCGTACTCGTGCGCTGCCATCCACGTCACCAGGTCCTCCCGCACGCGCGTCAGATGCTCGACGCCGTGCTCGAGGAGTGCGGATGTCATCATCGCGACCCGCGCTCCCGCCATCATGGCCTTGACGACGTCCTCGGCCGTGTGCACGCCGCCGGTGACGGCGAGATCGGCGCGAACGTGCCCGTGCAGGATGGCCGTCCAGTGCAAGCGTAAGAGCAGATCCGCCGACGTGCTGAGCGTCAGGTGCGGCCGAACGTCGAGCGTCTCGAGATCGAAATCGGGCTGGTAGAAACGGTTGAAGAGGACGAGGCCATCGGCGCCGGCCGCGTCCAGACGCTGCGCCACGTTGGCGATGGCGGTGAAGGAGTGCCCGAGCTTGACGGCAACGGGGATGCTCACACTGCTCTTGACGTGGCGCACGAGGTCGATGTACATGCGCTCCACGTCCGCGCCCGTGAGCTCCGGATCGGTCGGAATGAAGTAGATGTTCAGCTCGAGCGCGTCCGCGCCCGCCTGCTCGATCGTGCGCGCATAGTCGATCCAGCCGCCGTCGGAGACGCCGTTGAGACTGGCGATGACGGGGATGCCGACCGCCGCCTTCGCCCGGCGCACGTGATCGGCATACGTGTCGGGACCGAGCCGGTAGTGGACCAGATCGGGAAAGTACGTCAGTGCCTCTGCGCTGCTCTCGGTTCCGTGCGAGAGGTGGCGGTCGAGGTGATGGCTCTCCAGCGTGATCTGTTCCTCGAAGAGCGAGGGCAGGACGACGGCGGCGGCCCCCGCGTCTTCCATCCGGCAGAGATTGCCCACGACCTTCCCCAGCGGCGAGGCCGAGACGACGAGCGGGTTGCTCAGGACGAGACCGAGATAGCGCGTCGAGAGATCGATCACGGCCCGAGCTCCTCCGTTCCGGCGCGCGGCGCCGCCGGCATCCTCGCCCAGTGCTCGTAGAACGCCCAGCGCGTGCGCACGTCCTCCTGCGCCTCGTCGAGCAGGCGCCCGGCCGCCTCGGGATCGCTGAGGGCGAGCATCGTGTAACGGGTCTCGTTGTAGGCGTACGTGCGCAGCGGCACGCTGGGCGCCTTCGAATCGAGCTGCAGGGGGTTCTTGCCCTCGGCGGCGAGGCCGGGGTTGTAGCGCAGCAAGGGCCAGTGCCCGCAGAGCACGGCGGACTTCTGCTGATCCATGCCGTGGCGCAGGTCGAAGCCGTGGGCGATGCAGTGGCTGTAGGCGATGATGAGCGAGGGGCCGGGGAACGCTTCCGCCTCGCGGAAGGCGCGCAGCGTGTGCGCGTCGTTGCCCCCCATCGCCACGCGCGCGACGTACACGGTCCCGTAGATCATGACCATGGCGGCCAGGTCCTTCTTCGCAGTCGGCTTGCCGCCCGCCGCGAACTTCGCCACCGCTCCGCGCGGGGTGGCCTTCGACATCTGACCGCCCGTGTTGGAGTACACCTCCGTGTCGAGCACCAGGATGTTCACGTCCCGCCCCAGGGCGAGGACGTGGTCGAGGCCGCCGTAGCCGATGTCGTAGGCCCAGCCGTCGCCGCCGACGATCCATACGCTCTTCTTCACGAGTGCGTCCGCCACGCTGATGAGCTCGCGCGCGTCTGCGTCGTCCACGCCGCGCAGCAGCGTCTTGAGCCGTTCGACGCGTTCGCGCTGGTCGGCGATGCCCGCGTCCGACGACTGGTCGGCGGCGAGCAGCGCGGAACCGAGATCGCCCACGACGTCACCCAGGCGGCCGAGGAGCTCCCGCGCGTACTGCGCCTGGCGGTCCACCGCCAGGCGCATGCCGAGCCCGAACTCCGCGTTGTCCTCGAAGAGCGAGTTCGCCCACGCCGGCCCCCGGCCGTCGGCGCCGCTCGTCCACGGCGTGCTCGGCTGGCTGCCGCCGTAGATCGACGAGCAGCCGGTCGCGTTCGCGATCAACGCCCGGTCGCCGAAGAGCTGGGTCAGCAGCTTGAGATACGGCGTCTCCCCGCAGCCGGCGCAGGCGCCGGAGAACTCGAACAGCGGCCGCAGCAGCTGCACGTCCTTCACGAGCGTCGTGTTGAGCGTGCGCCGCTCCGTGTCCGGGAGCGTGAGGAAGGCGTCCCAGCGTGCCGCCTCCATCTCGCGGACCGGCTCCACCGCGACCATGTTGATGGCCCGGTGACGGACCTCGCTCTTGCTCTTGGCCGGGCACACCTCGACGCAGAGGCCGCACCCGGTGCAGTCGTCCGGCGAAACCTGCAAGACGAACCGCTGGCCGGCGAACTCGCGCCACCGCGCCGGCGCCGACGGCAGGGCGGCGGGGGCCGCCGCCACCGCGTCGGCCGCGCACACCTTGGCACGGATGACCGCGTGCGGACAGACGAGCACGCACTTGCCGCACTGGATGCACAGCGCCTCGTCCCAGGCGGGGATCTCGAGCGCGATGCGCCGTTTTTCCCATTGCGCCGTCCCCGTCGGGTACGTCCCGTCCGCGGGCAGCGCGCTCACGGGGAGGGCGTCGCCCTCGCCGGCCATGATGCGGGCCAGCACGTCGCGCACGAACGCGGGCGCCCCCGCCGGTACGGCGGGGCGGCGGTCGAACGTGCTCGACGCGGAGGCGGGCACGGAGACCTCGTAGAGATGCTCGAGGGTATTGTCGACGGCGGCGAAATTCTGGCAGACGATGGCTTCCCCGCGCTTGCCGTAGGTCTTCGCGATGGACGCCTTGATGGCGGCGACGGCCTCGTCGCGGGGCAGCACGCCGCTGATGGCGAAGAAGCAGGTCTGCATGACGGTGTTGATTCGCCCGCCCATCCCGGTCTCGCTCGCGACGCGATAGGCGTCGATGACGAACAGGCGCAGTGCCTTGGCGACGATCGTGGCCTGCACCGAGCGCGGCAGGTGTCCCCACACGGTGTCGGCCGGGTAGGGGCTGTTGAGCAGGAAGACCGCTCCTGGCTCCGCGACGTGCAGCATGTCGAACCGTTCCAGGAACGACCACTGGTGGCAGGCGAGGAACGTGGCGCGCCGGATGAGGTAGCTGGAGCGGATGGGCCGCGGACCGAAGCGCAGATGTGAGACGGTCACGGATCCCGACTTCTTGGAGTCGTAGACGAAATAGCCCTGGGCGAAGTTCGCCGTCTCCTCACCGATGATCTTGATGGAGTTCTTGTTGGCGCCCACGGTGCCATCGGCGCCGAGCCCGTAGAAGACCGCGCGCACCGTCTCCGGCGCTTCCGTCGAAAAGCTCGGGTCCCAGTTGAGGCTCGTTCCCGTCACATCGTCCACGATGCCGACCGTGAAGTGATTCTTCGGCACCGCCGTCGCCATCTCGTCGAAGACGGCGTGAATCATAGCGGGCGTGAACTCCTTCGACGACAGCCCGTAACGCCCGCCGATCACCCGCGGGGCGGCGGCGAACGGCGGTGTCGGCCCTGCCATCGATTCCGTCACCGCCGCCACCACGTCGAGGTAGAGCGGCTCGCCGATGCTGCCCGGCTCCTTCGTGCGGTCGAGGACGGCGATCGTCTTCACCGTGGCGGGCAGCGCGGCCAGGAAGGCGTCCATCGCGAAGGGACGGTAGAGGCGCACCTTCAGCACGCCGATCTTCTCCCCGCGCGCGACGAGGTGATCCACCGTCTCGTGAGCGGCTTCGGCACCCGAGCCCATGAGGATGAGGACCCGCTCCGCATCCGGCGCGCCCACGTAGTCGAAGAGCCGATAGGCGCGGCCGGTGAGCGAGGCGAAGCGGTCCATCGCCTCCTGGACCATGGCCGGGCACGCGAGGTAGTAGCGGTTGCCCGCTTCGCGCGCCTGGAAATAGACGTCGGGATTCTGCGCGGTGCCGCGGATGACGGGGCGCTCGGGAGACAACGCCCGGTCGCGATGAGCGCGGACGAGATCGGGGTCGATCATCGCGCGCAGCACGTCGTCTGCGAGCGGCTCGACCTTGGCAACCTCGTGCGAGGTCCGAAAGCCGTCGAAGAAATGCATGAAGGGCACGCGGCAGGCGAGCGTGGCGGCGTGCGCGACGAGCGCGAGATCGACCGCCTCCTGTACGGAGCCGGACGCGAGCATGGCGAGCCCCGTCGCCCGCGCCGCCATCACGTCACTGTGGTCGCCGAAGATGGACAGCGCCTGCGTGGCAAGCGAGCGCGCCGCGACGTGGATGACGGCCGGCGTGAGCTCGCCCGCAATCTTGTAGAAGTTCGGGATCATGAGCAGCAGGCCCTGCGAGGCGGTGAAGGTCGTCGCGAGCGCGCCCGTCTGCAGGGCGCCGTGCAGCGCGCCCGCGGCGCCGCCCTCGCTCTGCATCTCGATCACCGTGGGCACGGTGCGCCAGAGGTTCGGCCGCTGGTGCGCCGCCCACTGATCCGCCCACTCGCCCATGGCGGATGACGGCGTGATCGGGTAGATGGCGATGATGTCGCTCAGGCGGTAGGCGACATCGGCGACGCCTTCGTTGGCGTCGAGCGTCACGTAGGTCGGCACGGCCGTCTTGTCCGCCACGACACGGGGGCGGTGCAAGATCATCTCCACGGTGGCGGCGCGATCCACCGGCCGCGATCGCGCCGT
>CAYQQT010000199.1:3110-6984 GCA_964419375.1 uncultured bacterium | reverse complement strand
GCTCCTCGATGTCCTGGCGCTTGCGCAGCGCGCGGCAATCGTGGCGCTCGTCGATAGTCCGCGCTACTAACCGGGTGAAATGCTTGACACAATGGAAGCGGCGCGTTACAACGTGGCGGTCTAACCGTTCAGTTCACTAATTTCGGGAGGCCTTGATGCCGTACATAATCGCTGAGCCGTGCATCAGTGTGAAGGACAAGGCGTGTGTTGAGGTGTGCCCGGTCGATTGCATCTACGAGGGCGACAACCAGCTGTTCATTCATCCCGACGAGTGCATCGACTGTGGCGCGTGCGAGCCGGTGTGTCCGGTGAAGGCGATCTTCGCCGAGGACGAGACCCCCGAGCAGTGGAAGAGCTTCATCGAGCTCAACAAGCAGTTCTTCAAGGATCACCCGGGCGTCACGCCCGCCACCAAGTCGTAATCGGCTCCGGTCTCCCGATCGAAGAGGGCGCTTTGCTGGAAGGGCCCTCTTCTCTGTGCCCCGCCCGCAGGGCAGCGCGCCTTGCCCGCTGGGCATTGTCGTCGGTCTCGCTCTCGTATTCGGCTGCATTTCGGGACCACGCGCGTATGGCATACCCGTTGCCTCGTGCGGGTGACCATGAATGCCATCCCGAACCTGACCCCGAGCCTCACCATGGTCGCGCCGGGGGCCGAGCGCGCGCTCGGATACCACGGCGCCGTGTGCGATTTCAAGCGACGCCTGATCGAGGCGACGCTCCACCAGGTGCGCGGCAACCGTACCCACGCCGCACGCGCCTTGGGCCTGCAGCGGACGTACTTGCTGCGGCTGATGCGCGACCTGAGGGTGGCGGCGCCGCCGCCGCCCCCGCGGGGTCGCGCGCCCGCCGCTCGCTGAAACGCTCCCCGGTTGACGTTTGCGATGCGCCCCGGCAAGCTTGGCGGCGGCCATGGTGAACGTGTTCGTGGCGGGTGCGGGCATGACGCGCATCGGGCGTCGCAGCGAGCGGCTTCAGGATTTGATGGCGGACGCCGCGTACGCCGCCCTCGTCTCCGCCGGCGTGGACACGCCGGACGCCATCGTGGTGGCCACGATGAATCCCGAGGAGTTTCTCGGCGACGGCAACTTCGCCTCCCACGTGGCCACGCACCTGGGCTTCGCGGAAGTCCCCACGCTGCGCGTGGAGACGGCCACCTCGTCGGGGGCGGCCGCGCTCTACACGGGCTTCGCGCAGGTGGCGGCGGGGCTCAAGAGCTCCGTGCTCGTGGTGGGCGGCGAGAAGATGACGCACCTCTCCACCCCGAAGGTGTCCGAGATCATCGGCCGCTCCATCGATCCGTACGAGCGCCGGTACGGCGCCACCATGCCCGCCCTCGCCGCCCTCATCACGCGCGTGCTGATGGCGCGCAAGGGCGTGACCGCGCGCGAGATCGCGCAGGTGGCGGTCAAGAACCACGCCAATGCGCTGCGCAATCCGTACGCCCACTTTCAGCAGGCCGTCACCATCGACGAGGTGCTCGAGAGCCGGATGGTGGCCGATCCGCTGCGCCTGCTCCACTGCTGCCCCATCTCCGACGGCGCCGCCGCCGTCGTGCTCACCTCCGCGCGCGCGGCCGTGCGCGTGGCGGGCGTGGGGCAGGGGACGGACACGCTGGCTGTGCGGCACCGCACCGCGCTCACGAGCTTTCGGGCCACGCGCGCGGCCGCGCAGGCGGCGTTTGCGATGGCGGGCTTCGGCGCCGCGCGCGTGGACTTCGCCGAGATCCACGACGCCTTCGCACCCTTCGAGCTGATCTCGCTGGAGGACATCGGCCTCGTGCCGCCCGGCAAGGCGGGGCGCGCCACCCTCGACGGCGAGACGGCCATTGACGGCCGCCTGCCCGTGAATCCCTCGGGCGGGCTGAAGGGACGCGGCCATCCGCTGGCGGCGACCGGGCTGGCGCAGATCGTGGAGTGCGTGTGGCAGCTCACCGGGCGCGCGGGCGCCCGCCAGGTGCCGGGCCGCGTCGGCCTCGCGCACTCCATCGGCGGCCTCGCCACCAACAACTGGGTGACGATTTTGGAAGCGGCGTGATCGAGCCCATCGCGGCGTCGCGCTGCCCGCGCTGCGCGGTCGTGATCACGCCCCCCGCCAGGTACTGTCCCTGGCATCCGGTGGCGATGACGCCCACGGTGGTGCCGGGCGCCGGCGAGATCGTGTCGTTCACCACGCTGCACTCGCCACCGGAGGGCTTCCGCTCCCCGCTGCACATCGCCATCGTGAGGCTCGCGGGTGGCGCGCACGCCGTGTGCCATGGGGCGGAGACGCGCGGGCTCAAGATCGGCTCCACCGTGGCCATCGAGGCCGTCGACGACATCTATTATTTCTCCCACCTGGGTGCGATGGACCGCGCGCGGCTCTTCTGGCGGCGCACCGGACACGCGGGCGAGCGCGTGAACGCGATCACCCGCAGCCTCGCCAAGCGGGTGTGGAAGGGGAGAGACCGTGCCGCGAGCTGACAGGCCCCTGGCGGGTGTGCGTGTCCTGGACCTCACCCGCGTCCTCGCGGGGCCCTTCTGCTCGATGATGCTCGGCGACATGGGCGCCGAGGTCATCAAGGTCGAGGAGCCGGGCAAGGGCGACGACACGCGGAGCTGGCCGCCCTTCGCGGGCGGCGAGTCGACCTACTTCATCTCCGTCAACCGCAACAAGAAGAGCCTCACCCTCAATCTGAAGGCGCCCGAGGCGCGCGCCGTGTTCAAGCGCCTCGTGAAGAAGAGCGACGTCGTGCTGGAGAACTTCCGCACGGGCACCATGGACAAGCTCGGCCTCGGCTACGCCGCACTGAGCAAGCTGAATCCACGACTGATCTACGGCGCCATCTCGGGCTTCGGGGAGTCCGGTCCGGAGTCCGCGCGCGCCGGCTACGATCTCGTCGTGCAGGCGGAGTCGGGCGTGATGGACATCACCGGCTTTCCGGACGGCCCGCCCGTGAAGGTGGGCACCTCCATCGCCGACCTCGTGGCGGGCATGTCCGCCGCGCACGGCATCACGCTCGCGCTGCTGTCGCGGGTGAAGACACGGCGTGGGCAGAAGGTCGAGATCGCGATGCTCGACGTCATGGCCTCGCTGCTCACCTACCAGGCGGGGATGTACTTCAACGCCGGCCGCACGCCCACCCGGCGCGGCAACGAGCACCCCTCCATCGTGCCCTACGAGGTGTTTCGGGCCGCCGACGGCTACCTCACGCTGGGGGTGGCGAACAACTCGCTGTGGGAGCGGTGCTGCACGGCGCTCGAGCGCCCCCAGCTCGCGCGCGATCCACGCTACGCCACCGAGTCCAAGCGCGTGGAGAACCGCGCCACCCTCGTTCCACTTCTCAACGAGATCTTGGGCGGCAAGACGGCGGAGACGTGGATGAAGCTCTTCGAGGCGGCTGGTGTGCCCGCCGGCCGCATCCGCACCGTGGCCGAGGTGTGCGAGAGCCCGCACCTCAAGGCGCGGGGCATGGTGGTGAGCCTGCCGCATCCCAAGGCGGGCACGGTCAGGGTGATGGGTGTGCCCATCCGGCTGCACGGCACGCCGGGCAAGGCGGCGAGCGCGCCGCCCCTGCTCGGGCAGCACACGGAGGCGCTGCTGAAGTCGGTCCTCGGCCTCACGCGCGCCGAGGTGGCCAAGCTGCGCGCCGCCGGAGCGGTGTGAGGACGCGAGAGGCGGGCGCGTCCTAGCCCAGGAGCCTGTCGGAATCGAGGAGCGCCACGGATTCGCCGGGATGCTGCCGAGCGCGCGGGGCTTGGGGGGCCGTCGAGGACCCCCATCTCAATCAAGCGCGTGGGGCATCGAGGCGCGTCCCGGGTTTCCCGGGACGCGGCCGAGCGTCGGGGCTTGGGGGGCCGTCGAGGACCCCCATCTCAATCAAGCGCGTGGGGCATCG
>CAYQQT010000199.1:0-3010 GCA_964419375.1 uncultured bacterium | reverse complement strand
CGGGGCTTGGGGGGCCGTCGAGGACCCCCATCTCAATCAAGCGCGTGGGGCATCGAGGCGCGTCCCGGGTTTCCCGGGACGCGGCCGAGCGTCGGGGGGTTTGGGGGGCCCTTCGAGGCCCCCCATTAAATCAAGACCGCCGCCTGCTCACGATCAGCAGCGCGACGCCTCCCACCAGCGAGAGCGCGCCCAGCACTGGCGGCAACGGGATGGTCTTCTCGCGCTTGGCGTCGACCTTGAGCGGGCCCAGATCGATGACCCGCTCGGTCCTCGTGTAGGTGATGCCCTCGTAGGCAAGGGCAAAGACGCCGAGAACGATGAGCAGAATCCCAACGATTACCAACGGTTTCATGGTGAAGCCTCCTCGCGCGCGAGCCTTGGCGCCGGTGCTTCGATCCTACACCCCGCCCGGTCGGAATCTTGACACTCCGCGGCGCGGTGCCGCATCATGACTGAATCCCCACGACAGGCGGAGGCCACGCGATGCGACGGCAGATCAAGATCTACGACACTACGCTCAGGGATGGCACCCAGGGCGAAGGCGTGTCGTTTTCGATGGAGGACAAGGTCCGGCTCGCGACGCGCCTCGATGCGCTCGGCGTCCACTATATCGAGGGCGGCTGGCCCGGCTCCAACCCCAAGGACCTCCGCTTCTTCCGCCGCATGCAGGACGTCAGCTTCAAGCACGCCAAGCTCGCCGCCTTCAGCATGACGCGGCGGGCGGGCGCCGCCGCCGCCTCCGACGCCAACATGCAGGCGCTGCTGGAGGCGGGCACGCCCGTGGCCACGATCGTCGGCAAGTCGTGGGACTTCCACGTCACCGACGCCCTCGGCACCTCGCTGCCCGAAAACCTCGCCATGATCGAGGACACCATCGCCTTCCTGCGGCCGCGCATGGAGGAGGTGCTCTTCGACGCCGAGCACTTCTTCGACGGCTTCCGCGCCAACCGCGAGTACGCGCTGCAGACACTCAAAGCGGCGGAGCGAGCGGGCGCCCACTGGCTCGTGCTGTGCGACACGAACGGCGGCACCCTGCCCGCCGAGCTCGTCGCCATCCTGCGCGAGGTGAAGAAGCACGTGACGACGCCGCTCGGGATCCATGTCCACAACGATGCGGAGTGCGCGGTGGCGAACTCGCTGGCGGCGGTCCTGGAAGGCGTGGGGCAGGTGCAGGGGACGATGAACGGGTTCGGTGAGCGGTGCGGCAACGCGAATCTCGTATCCATTATTCCCAGCCTCGTGCTGAAGATGCACGTCGACTGCATCCCCGAGAACAACCTGCGCGAGCTGCGCGACGTCTCCCGCTTCGTGTCCGAGCTCGCCAACCGCAAGCCGTGGGACTCGCAGCCGTACGTGGGCGACTCCGCCTTCGCGCACAAGGGCGGCATGCACGTGTCCGCCGTGCAGAAGCATCCGGAGACGTACGAGCACATCGATCCCCAGGCCGTCGGCAATCACCGCCGCGTGCTCGTCTCCGAGCTCGCGGGCAAGTCGAACATCCTCTGGAAGGCGCGCGAGTTCGGCATCGACATCGACCAGGACACGTCCGACTCGCGGCGCATCCTCGACCGGCTCAAGGCGCTCGAGGACGAGGGCTTTCAGTTCGAAGGGGCGGAGGCCTCCTTCGAGCTGCTCATGGAGCGCGCGCTCGGCCGCCACCAGCCCTTCTTCCAGCTCGAAGCGTACCGGGTCATCGTCGAGGAGCAGAACAACGGGGCGTCGCCGGTGGCGGAAGCCACCGTGCGGCTTCGCGTGAAGGGGATGCTGGAGCACACGGCGGCGTCCGGCAACGGCCCCGTGGACGCCCTCGACCACGCGCTGCGCAAGGCACTCGAGGAGTTCTACCCGACCCTCAAGGAGCTGCGGCTGCTCGACTACAAGGTGCGCATCCTCGACGAGTCGAAGGGCACCGCCGCCAAGACGCGCGTGCTCATCACCTCCGGCGACAGCACCGAGACGTGGGGCACGGTGGGCGTCGCCGACAATATCATCGAGGCCTCGTGGCAGGCGCTGGTGGACTCCGTCGAGTACAAGCTGCGCGCGGACGGACGTCGCGCGTGAACATCCTGGTCCTGGACGACGAGCCTTCCATCGTGCAGATGTGCGTCAAGGTGCTGCACTCGCAGGGGCACACCGTCCAGGGCTTCACGAAGGCGACGGACGCCCTCGCGCATCTGGAAGCCGAGGCCGCGGATCTGCTCGTGGTGGACTACAAGATGCCCGAGCTCACCGGCATCGACTTCATCAAGCGCGCGTGGGCGCTGCGCCCCGACATGCGCGTGGTGATGATCACCGCCCACGGCACGCGCGAGGTGATCACACGGGCCAACGAGACGGGCGTCAACGTGGTGCTGAAGCCCTTCACGCCCGGTGAGCTGACGAAAGGAATCGCGCAGGCGCTGGGCGGCAAGGAGCTGCCGCGCCCCGGGAGCGCCTCCGGCTCCTAGCGTCGCGTCGCCCGGCCCTCGAAGCGGCGCTCCCACATCGCCACCCCGCCGCACGCCTGAGGCCCGGCCCGGCAGATGAACCCCTCCACGTACGACACCAGGAATCCCCGCGGCCGGTCGCGGTCGCCCGTGAACTCGAAGGTGCCGCCGCTCAAGTGAGGCACCGCGGGCGGTGTGCCCACCACGATCCGCGTAGGAAACTCGAAGGCCATGGGGCCGGCGAGCCCGACGTAGCCTCCGCCCCGGCCGTCAGGCCCCTCGAACTCCAGCCGCAGCACCGCCGCTGAGTCCGGCGAAGGCTGCAGGCGGGCGACGGCGCGGCCGTCGAGGACGCCCGTGTTCGTGCGCATCTCGCCCGCGTCGAAGCGGCCGACGCGTACGAACGAGGTCCAGTTGAGGTCGTACAGGGGTACGGACTCGCCGGGGGCGAGCGTGACAGCGAGGGCGAGGGCGAGCCAGCGCACGAACGGGATCCTCCGGAACCCCTGAGGAGCAAAGGCGGTGCCGCCGACTGCGGCCTAGCGCGGATTACTCCCGAGCGGCC
Source organism: uncultured bacterium (assembly GCA_964419375.1). Classification (GTDB taxonomy): domain Bacteria; phylum Methylomirabilota; class Methylomirabilia; order Rokubacteriales; family CSP1-6; genus JBBDXO01. Next base: position 19 of record CAYQQT010000199.1, on the reverse strand, counting down.
ACCGTGCCCGCCGGCGGGT
>CAYQQT010000198.1:0-6985 GCA_964419375.1 uncultured bacterium | reverse complement strand
CGGAGCAATCGACCGCGCACGCCGGCGAGGGGGCCGCGTACGACTTCGACCTCCATGCCCTCGTCCAGGAGCGGATGCGGGTCGTAGCGGAAGCGGCTGGCGATCAGTCGTCGTACGTCCTCGATCTCCCGGCTGGCCACCGGCTCGGCGCGGCCGTTGATGCCCACCACGTCCGCCACGCCGGGCACGTGGAGGATCCGCACGTGATCGCTCACCGAGCACCTGGCGAAGCAATAACCGGGAAAGAGCGCCAGCTCCACCCGTTTCGTCCGGTCCTTCCAACGGTTCCAGCGCTCGCACAGCGGCAGGAATGTCTCGACGTTGCGCTCCAGGAGGCGGTCACGGACCTTCTTCTCGTGCCGGGAGCGCGTATGGAGCGCGTACCAATGTACCGGCTCGCCCGCCTCGTCCCCGTGGTGCAGCAGCGTGTTCGGGGAGCGGGAGGTGATCGTCAGGTCGTTCACGGCAAATGCCTCCTACCGCGCTTGGAGTGGGGGGCGGCCTGCGGCATGATCCGTCCCGAATGGTTTTACACCGCCTTGGCGCGGCGTGCCATCGTTTTCACCAGGAGCCCCGGGCGGTGCTGGTTCACGGGAAAGTGTTTGTTCCATAACGCTTGACAGTCGCAGGGGGATCCGGGGTATTGTGCGGTCGGACCAGCCGACCACCCGCCCACGTCACTCAGGAGGCCCGCAATGGCAGCGCTGATCTGTGAAGTCGTGTACCGCGGCATCTTTCAAAAGAACCTCGCCGCGCGCATCGTGCGCGGCATCGTCCTGTCCTCCCGCAAGGCGGACCGGTGGGGCATCGCGTTCGGCCGCTACGGTGACAGCCCGCAGCGCAACGGCATCCCCGCCAAGGACTTCGCCATCGTCGCGGACACGAAGGAAGAGCTCGAGCAGAACATGGCGCGCTACGAGCCCAAGCACGTCGACATCACCATCGTCGTGGACGATACGCTGTCCAAGGGCGTGGAGTCGTGGGCCTGGTACGGCCTGCAGCCGATCAACCGCCTCACCGTGCCCAACGGCACCGTGCTGATGACCTCGCTGCAGAGCTTCGATTCACTGCTCCAGGACATCCACAAGAAGGACGCGCCCTACAAGCTCTCGCTCCTGCGTGCCAAGGCGTCCTTCTCCGGTCTGTGGGTCTACAAGGAGGACCACACCGAGGTGCGTATCCTCGGCGCGCTCGCCAAGCTTGCGCCCTCCTTCCTCACCCTGGACGCGGTGTGCGAGGCGATCAAGGAGATGGAGTGGGGCTCCGACCTCAAGGTGGACTCGGCGCGGAAGGCCTACGAGCGCCTCGAGACGCGCGAGGTCAAGCTCACCGAGGGCAACGCCGAGATCCCGTTCTCCTTCGAGATGCCGAAGTGGTGGGAGATGCGCGAGGGCGTGTCCATCCCGGCCATTCCCGTCGGCAAGCCGAAGGAGGCCGGCAAGGGCTACGTGCCCGAGCGCAATCCCTACTTCAAGAAGTACACGACGCGCACCATGCGCCCCGTCATCAACTTCGAGACGTGCGTGAAGTGCACGCTGTGCTGGATCCAATGCCCCGACTCCGTCTTCGACGTCATGCCCGACGGCACCTACGACGCCGCCATGGAAGCGTGCTGCGGCTGCGGCGTGTGCGAGGCGGTGTGCCCGGTCGAGCACTGCATCACGATGGTGAACGAGGCGGTCTTCGACGACAACGCCAGCCAATGGGAAATGTGGCGCAAGGACAAGCCCGCGTACGCGACGTGGATGCAGTCGAAGATCGGCGACAAGAAAATGACCGCCCGCTCCCACGGCTTCCGCTTCCGCGGTCAGTACGACCAGGAGGTCGCGAAGGAGCTGGAGTCGGGCGGGATCGAGATCACCGCCGGCATCCCCGGCGAAAACGCTCAGCACAAAGCGAACTAGGGAGGCCAGAGCATGGCTGTCGTCACCCAGGCGGCTCCGGCCGCCACTGAAGACAAAGAGCTGTTGATCTCCGGCAGTGAAGCGGTGGCGGAGGCGCTCACCCTCGCCGACATCGACGTCGTCACCGCCTATCCGATCCGGCCCTACGACACGGTCATGCAGGCGATCGCCAAGAAGATCGCCGACGGCCGCCTCGTGGCCGAGTACATCGTGGCCGAGGGCGAGCACAGCCAGTTCGAGATCGTCAAGCACGCCTCCACCGTGGGCGCGCGCGTGTTCTGCGGCTCCTCGGGCGTGGGTTGGATGTACGCCATGGAGTGCCTGGTGGTGACGCCGCCGCTGCGCGTGCCGATGGTCGCGCTCGTGGGCAACCGCGCCCTCGACGATCCGGGCGCCTTCGGCGTGGAGCACAACGACGCCCTCGTCGTGCGCGACGTGGGCTGGATGCTGTGCTGGATCGACACCTCCCAGGAGGCGCTCGACACCACGCTGATCGCCTACCGGGTGGCCGAAGACCGGAGAGTCTTTCTGCCACTGGCGATTTCGGCGGACGGCGCTTTTCTGACGCACTCCCAGGCGCTCACGATGGTGCCGCCCAAGGAGAAGGTCGACAGGTTTCTGCCGCGCTACGACCGCGGTGACCTGCTCCTGCATCCCGACAACCCGATCACCGTGGCCCCGCAGGCGAACGAGGACTGGGTCATCGAGATCCGGCGTCAGAACGACGAGGCGATGAAGCGGGCCACCACCGTCATCGAGGAGGCGTACGCCGATTTCCGCAAGGTCTTCGGCCGCGGCCCCGAGAACCCGTGGTTCGAGGAATACATGATGGAGGACGCCGAGGTCGTCCTCGTGGGCATGGGCACCATCTCGCTGCCCATCAAGGTGGCCATCCGCGAGATGCGCGCCAAGGGCAAGAAGGTGGGCCTGCTGCGGCTGCGGTGGTTCCGCCCCTTCCCCACGGAGAAGCTGGTGGCCGCCCTCACCAACGCGCAGGCCATCGGCGTCATCGACCGCGACTACTCCTTCGGCTCTCCCTTCAACTCGGGCGTGGTGGCCAACGAGATCCGGGCGGCGATGTACAACGCGCCCAAGCGCCCGCCGCTGCTCAGCTTCATCTGCGGCCTCGGCGGCCGCGAAGTGACCCTGCCAGACGTGCACAAGGCGACCGATCAGTGCTTCGCGGCGGCGAAGGCCGGCAAGTCCGACGCGAAGACCCACTGGCTCGGCGTCAGAGAATAGGAGAGCACAGCCATGGCCGAGGCGACGTTCAGCAACGCGACGCAGATCCTGGAGCCCTTCAAGGGCGTCAAGAAGGTCACCATCGAGGAATACTTCACCTCCGGACACCGCACGTGCCAGGGGTGCGAGTCGGCGCTCGTCATGAAGCTCATGGTGAAGGCGTCGGGCCCGCGCACGATCGTGCTGGGATCGACCGGCTGCATGTACGTCGCGAACACGACGTACTACACGACGCCGTGGGTGGTGCCGTGGATGCACACCCAGCTCGGGTCGTCGGGCTCCGCCGCCCTCGGCACCGCCGCCGGTCTCAAGGCGCTCATGAAGAAGGGCAAGATGAAGGCCGAGCCCATCAACGTCATCGCCTTCTGCGGCGACGGCGGCGGCGCCGACATGGGGCTGGGCGCCATCTCGGCGACGCTCACGCACCGCGAGTACAACTCGCTCATCCTGCTCTACGACAACGAGTCGTACGCCAACACGGACATCCAGGCCTCCGGCTCCACGCCGTACGGCGCGAACACCACCTTCAGCCCTCCCGGGAAGGTGAAGCGGCTCATGCACACGCGCTGGAAGAAGAACACGGCCGGGATGCTGGCGGCCGGCCATACCGAGTGCCGCTACGTGGCGACGGTGTGCCCGTCCTACGCGGTGGAGATGATGAACAAGGTCCGCCGCGCCCTCACCATCGGCGGGCCCACCTTCATCCACTCCCTCGATCCCTGCCCGAAGGGCTGGGACTACGACCCCATGCTCTCGCACGAGCTGGGCGAGCTCGCCATCGAGACGGGCATCTTCCCGCTCTACGAGGTCGAGGACGGCGAGCTGAAGTACTACGGCAAGACGAAGGCGATCGTGGAAGGCCGCGCGCGCAAGCCGGTGCGCGAGTACCTGCTCAAGCAGGGCCGCTTCGCCCATTTCACGGAGGAAGACCTCGCCTACTTCCAGGCCAAGGTCGACGAGCAGTGGGACAAGTGGGACATCCCGGGCGTGGTGCCCTTCAAGCGCGCCGACGGTATGCATGGCGTGAAGAAGTAGACCGCGGGAGCCGGTGACCGGAGCTCCGCGCATCACCCGTGGGGCCAGGCGCGACAACGCGCCTGGCCCCGCTGTGTTTTTGCGCTCCGGACAGGGCGGAGAGTGCCCCGGGACGGGAACTTCCGTAGTCCTTCCGCGGTTGCCCAGGCACGTCGCTCAACGATGAGAGGAGGCCCATGATGCGATCGATCACTGGCTTCGGCTCGCTCGCCCTCGTGCTCTCGGTGCTGGTGACGGCGCCCGGCGCCGTCCACGCCGCCTGGGAGCCCACCAAGCCCATCGAGTTCGTGATTCCCGCCGGCACCGGAGGCGGCGCGGACCAGATGGCCCGCCTCATCGCCGGCCTCGCGGAAAAGCACAAGCTCACGCCGCGGCCCATCATCGTCGTCAACAAGTCGGGGGGCGCGGGGGCGGAGGGCTTCCTGCACGTCAAGGGCAAGAAGGGCGACGCCCACACCATCATCATCACGCTCTCCAACCTGTTCACGACGCCGCTGCACACCGGCGTGCCCTTCAACTGGAAGGACCTCACGCCCGTCGCGCGCATGGCGCTCGACCGCTTCATCCTGTGGGTCAACGCGGAGTCGCCGTACAAGACGGCGCGCGAGTACATGGGGGCGGTGAAGGAGAAGCCGGGCGCGATGAAGATGGCCGGCACCGGCTCCGCGCAGGAAGATCAGATCATCACCATCCAGCTCGAGCAGGCGCTGGGCGCCAAGTTCATCTACGTGCCCTTCAAGGGGGGCGGTGAGGTGTGCGTGAACCTCGTGGGCAAGCACGTGGACTCCACCGTCAACAACCCCATCGAGTGCGTCAGCCACTGGAAGGCGGGCCGCGTGCGGCCGCTCGCCGTCTTCGATCCGGAGCGCATCCCCGACGCCGACTGGAAGGAGATCCCGACCGTCAAGGAGGCGCTCGGCGTCGACATCAGCTACAACATGCTGCGCGGCATCTTCGGCGCCCCCGACATGCCGAAGGACGCCGTGGAGTGGTACGTGGACTTCCTCAAGAAGGTGTACGACACCCCGGAGTTCCAGGACTACCTGCACAAGGGCGCGCTCAAGGGCGCCTTCATGAGCGGCGCCGAGTACGTGAAGTGGGTGGAAGGCGCCGAGCAGCTGCACAAGGACCTCATGACGAAAGGTGGACTGCTCAAGAAGTAGATGCGCACGGCGGATCTCGTCACCGCCTCCCTGCTCATGCTGCTGGGCGGCGTCGTCCTCTACGACGCCGTCCGGCTCGGCATCGGGTGGGGCACCGACGGACCCCGCAGTGGATTTTTCCCCTTCTGGCTCGCGCTCGTGATGGTGTCGACGTGCCTGCTCATCCTGGTGCAGGCGGTGCGGCGGCCCTCGCCGCGGCCGTTCACCACACGGGAGCAGGCGCGTCGCGTCCTCAAGGTGCTGTGGCCGGCGGCGGCCATGGTAGTGCTCATGCAGGTTACCGGGCTCTACGTGGCGGCCGCCGTGTACATCGGCTTCTACATGCGCTGGATCGGGCACCACGGCTGGCCGGCGGTGGTGGCGGTGTCCGTCGGCGTCCCGGTCGCCGCCTTCCTCGTCTTCGAGACCTGGTTCCTCGTGCCCATGCCCAAGGGCCCCCTCGAGGCGTGGCTGGGCTACTGAGCATGGGACTGGAGAACCTCTTCCTCGGCTTCCAGGTGGCGGTGACGCCGTTCAACCTGTTCATCGCCGTGGTCGGCATCCTGCTCGGCACCATCATCGGCGTGCTGCCGGGGCTCGGGGGCGCCAACGGCGTGGCCATCCTGCTCCCGCTCACGTTTACGATGCCGCCCACCTCCGCCATAATCTTACTGACGTCCATCTACTGGGGGGCGCTCTTCGGGGGCGCCATCACCTCCGTGCTCTTCAACATCCCCGGCGAGCCGTGGTCGGTGGCCACCACCTTCGACGGCTACCCGATGGCGCGCAACGGGCAGGGGGGCCAGGCGCTCACGGCGGCCTTCACCTCGTCGTTCGTGGGCGCCTTCTTCTCGATCATCCTCATCACGCTCTTCGCCCCCATCCTCGCCGAGATCGCGCTCAAGTTCGGGCCGCCGGAGTTCTTCGCCATTCAGCTGCTGACGTTCTCCAGCTTCGTCGGCCTCGGAGGCGGCAATCCGCTCAAGTCCCTGGTGTCGATCGTGCTCGGGTTCATCCTCGCCTGCGTCGGTCTCGACATCGTCACCGGCCAGCTCCGTCTGACGTTTGGCGTCACGGACCTCATGAAGGGCTTTGACTTCATCGTGGCCGTCATCGGCCTCTTCGGCATCGGCGAGATCCTCCTGTCGGTGGAGGAGGGACTGCGCTTCCACGGCGCCCGCACCACCATCAATCCGCGGGTGGTGCTGGACACGTGGAAGACGCTGCCGCGCTACTGGCGGACGTTCGTGCGCGGCTCCTTCATCGGGTTCTGGATGGGATTCAAGCCGGGCGGGGCCACCCCCGCCTCCTTCATGAGCTACGCCTTCGCCAAACGGTTCTCCAAGCACCCCGAGCGCTTCGGCAAGGGTGAGATCGAGGGCGTCGTGGCGCCGGAGACGGCCGCCCATGCCGCGGGCGTGGCCGCCATGCTGCCCATGATCACCCTCGGCATCCCGGGCTCGCCCACGGCGGCCGTCATGCTGGGGGGCCTCATCATCTGGGGATTACAGCCCGGACCAATGTTGTTCATAGAGAACCCCGACTTCGTGTGGGGTCTCATCGCGAGCATGTACACGGGCAATGTCATTGGCGTGCTCATGGTTCTGCTCTTCGTGCCCCTCTTCGCCGCCATTCTGCGCATCCCCTTCGCCATCCTCACCC
>CAYQQT010000197.1:5321-7010 GCA_964419375.1 uncultured bacterium | reverse complement strand
GGTTGGCCAGTTCTCCATGGATGTCTTCCAGACGAACATCCGTACGGCCTCGACCTGTTCGGGCGTTATGCCGGCATTGGTCATCCTCGTCTTCGGGTCGATCTTCCTCGAATCGAGGATCCAGCGCTGGGTCCACTCGTAGTCGACGCGTGGCGCGACGCGCACGAGGTCCGGGCCCTGCTGCGTGGCTTGCGGTACGACGATCACGTTGCCGAGGGTGTGGCAATGGACGCAGCGGAGCAGGAAGATGTTCTTGCCCAGGTCCAGCTTCGCCTGCGTGAACTTCGTCGGATCCGGCGGCGAAACGGGCTCGTCCTTGCGCTTGCCCATCGCGGCGAGATAGCGCGCCAGCACGTCGATTTCCTCGGTGGCGAGGGCCAGCTTCGGCATTCGCTGCGCGCGCCACATGTAGATCTTGCCGTAGGCGCGCGGGTCCTCGAGAAAGGTGCGCACCCAGTCGGAGCCAAGCTTCTGGCCGCTCACGCGCAGGTCAGGCCCGACGTCACCGCCCTTGCCGTCGTCGAGGACATGGCAGCCGCGGCAACTGAACTTCTCGGCCACCTGCCGTCCGGCAAGGATCGGATCGGACGGGCGCGGGACGGGCGGCGGCGTGACGCGCAGCGATCGCACATAGTCGACGAGCGCCCAGCGGTCCGTGCCCTTGATCGAATCGCCATAGGCAGGCATCGGCGTGCCATCCATGCCGTACACGAAGCGATAGTAGAGATCCTCGCGCTCCCCTCCGCCGCGGAACTGGCCGCCGGTGAAATCACGGACCGCGATGGGCACGCCGTCGCTGTCGCGCAACTCGGCGGCCGCCGGCCCCTCGCCGCGGCCGAGGGCACCGTGGCAGGCGTCGCACCGCATCTCGGCATACAGCGCCTTGCCGCGTTCCGTCGACTCGGGCGTGGTGGGCGGAGCCGCGCCGGCGGCGACGATTGCCGGCTCCGGCGTGTCGAGCGCGTCGGCGACATAGAGCACGTAGGCGGCGATCTTGTTGCGCTCGTCGGGCGTGAGGAAGGCGAAGGAGGGCATCGCCGAGCCGGGGATGCCGCGCTCGATGGTGCGGAGGACATCGGCGGTGGCGGGCACCTGCCCCTCCGTGGTGTGCAGCTTGAACCGCTTCTTGGTGAAGTCGCGCGGCTTGGGGTCGAGGAATGCAGCGGCGGGGCCCGCGCCGTCTCCGCGCTCGCCATGGCAACCGGCGCACTCACGGATGTACAGCGGCTTGCCGGCGCGCGAGTCCTCGTCGGTGAACGGACGCTGCCCGGGCGCAAGCGCGACGCGCGTGCCGCGGAAGCGCTCCTTGTCCTTCAGCAGTTGCTCGAGGGTCACCACCTCCCCGCCCTGCGCGGCCGCGAACCGGCGCGCGCCTGCGTCGTCGGAGAACGCCAGGACGCCGTAGTTCATCGGCGTCGCCACCCGGCTGTCACGCACGAATACCGCCTTGGTGATCGGCACCAATCGGCCGGAGTCGTGCTCCTCGACCCAGGCCTCCACCTCGGTATGCAGCGCCCACATTCCCAGAAGGAGACAGCCGACGTCGTCATACATGGCCAACTGGCCCTTCTGGTCGCGCAGCTCCCCCCCGAAACCGGGATGCGAGAGCTGCATTCGGCAGCGCGCGCATGTATCGCGCCCGAACTTGATCGGCGCGGAGCCGGATTGCCCAGAGGGCCAGAAGACGAT
>CAYQQT010000197.1:0-5221 GCA_964419375.1 uncultured bacterium | reverse complement strand
GTCGCGCCGAAGTGATCGAGCGCGAAGATGCCGACCGGCCCGATGACCTCGAGTCGATCCGTCAGGACCAGCGTTCCTGCGACCCGCGCCTGCTGCACGGGATTCAGTAGCGCCAGCGCGAAGAGTTGTGCCGGTGTGAGCCCGCGGGCGATGACCAGCCCGATGCTGCCGAGGTCCGAGACGTAGACGAACAGCAGCCAGGCGGTGAAAGCGGCGCCGATTGCCCGCACCCGTGAGCGCAGCGTCACCGAGAGCAGCGTGCCCATGGCCAGCGTGCTGGCGCTGTAGACCATCAACAGACCGAGCAGCGACAGAAAGGCGGTCACGTCGCCTCCGGCGTAGAGGCCGACCACGACGCCTGTGGTGCCGAAGCCGGTGAGCAGCGCCGCCCACACGGCGGCCAGCGACCCGAGAAACTTTCCCGTGAACACCTCGTCGCGGGTCACCGGCTGAGCGACGAGCATGGCCAGTGATCCGTCCTCCAGCTCACCGGAGATCCCCAACGCACCCACGAAGAAGGTGAGGAGCGGGACGAACACCAGCGCCAGGTTCAAGAGGCTGGCGGTGGTGCGGTCGAACCCTGCGAGCCCCGACCGCTGTGATCCGGCGAGGCCGAGCAGCGAGAGCCCGAGCGACAGCACGAGGAAGCTCGACGAAGCGAGCACGAACCAGCGGCCGCGCATGGCCTCGCGCAGCTCGCGCACCATCACCAGTCCAGTCTCACGCGCCCTCATCGCCGCCCCCTCGCCGCTTGCAGCGACACCACGTTGGCCGGCCGGTCCGACGCGGCCCCCGTCACGAGACGACCTCCGTCCAGCTCCAGCACGCGGTCGGTGAGCGCGTGGATCTCTTCCGGGCGGTGGGAAGCGAGCAGCAGCGTGCGCCCGCTCCGCCGGAGGGAGTTGACGACCTCGACGAACGTAGCCTGTCCTTCCCGGTCGAGACTGGCGGTCGGCTCGTCGAGCAGAAGGAGCGGCGCGTCGGCGAGCAGCGCCACCGCCAGCGAGAGCCGTTGCTGCATTCCGCCGGAGAACGTGCGCACCGACGCATTGGCGTGAGAGGAGAGTCCGACCGTCTCCAGAACCGCGGAAATACGCGAACCGTCGATCCGCCGCAGGCGAGCGACGAACTGCAGCACCTCGTTGGCTCGCGCGTCGCCGAACGCCGGTTTCTGCGGGAGATAGCCGCACAGCGTACGCGCCGCGACTGGCTCGCGCACGACGTCGTGGCCATCGATGGCCGCCCGCCCGCGAAAAGGCGTGAGACCGAGCAGACACCGGAGGACGCTGGTCTTGCCGGAGCCGTTGGGGCCGGTCAGCCCGATCGACTCTCCCTTGCGGACGGTGAACGACAGATCGTCGAGGATGCGCACGCCGCCCAGCTCGAGTCGCACGCCTTGCACGGAAACGAACGCGGTCACGAAAGCACCCGCCGAGACAGGCGCGAAGCGAACGCCACCGTGGCCAGCAGGCCGAGGCCAGAAAGAGCCAGGCCGGGCCGGTGTGACCTTGCCCCGGCCAGCCAATCGGTGAGCGGCGGATGAACCAGCGGCGCCGGATCGGTCAGCTTCGGCCGGGGCGCAAACATCGGGAAGAGTCGGGCCCCGAGGTCGATGGCGTCCGCGGCGGGCGTGCCGTCGAAGAACGCAAGCGGCGGGTAGCGGTCGGCCAGAACCTCGTAGGTGCTCTCCACACGATAGGGCAGGTCGGAGACGCCGTCGCCGTTTCGGTCGTAGACCACCGCGTCGCTCCAGTAGTTGCCGCGTCCGCCGACGGCCCAGTCATTGCCGTCGATAGCGCCTGTCCCCACCATCCGCACGTCGGCGTGATTGCCGATGAACGCGTTCTCCCAGATCCGCAGGCCACGCGAGCGCGGCTGCAGCGCCACCCCCACGTCGTTGCGCGCTATGAGGTTCGCGCGCACGTCGACCCGACTGTCGCGCGCTTGCGGCGCACCATCGAAGAACAGGGCCGTGGCGTTGCCGACGAAGCGGTTGTCGGTGATGAAAACGTCGTCCGCGTCCTTCACGAGGAGGCCGTAGGCGGAGGGCCCGTTGGAAAACGAGAACGAGTTGTGCGTGAGCTCGATGTCGCGGCTGTTCATGATCGCCGCGCCGACCTGGTTGTCCTCGAAGACGTTGCCCCGGAACCGGTTGTGGTCGGAGTACATGTAGTGCAGGCCGTAGCGGCCATTTCGCACCACGTTGTCCTCGACGACCGTGCCCGACGAGTACCAGATCACCACGTCGCGGCTGCGTTCGACGTGGTTGGCGACGATCCGGCAGTTGGCCGAATACCAGAGGCGGATGGCGTCGCCGCGGCGCACGTCGGGCACGTCCTTGCCGACCACCGTCGAGCGTTCGAGTACGCAGCCATCCGCCTGAACGGCGAAGACGCCGAACAAGACATCTTCGATGCGCAGGTCGGAAAGGCGGACCGACGCCGCGTGCTGGATGCGGATGCCGGCGTCCTCGAGGTTGTAGTTGTCGCCGGAGCGGCGGATGGTGAGACCGCGCAGCTCGACTCCGGACGCTTCGATGCGCACCACCGTGCCCTGATTTTCTCCATCGAGGATCGCCCCCGGCTCTCCGCGCAGGGTGATGCGCTTGTTGATGGTCAGGTGCTCGCGATGAATCCCCGCGGCCACGACCACCGAGTCGCCATCTTTGGCGCGCGCGATGGCATCTGCAATCGAGTGTTCCTCGCCGTGGGCTGGCCTCGCGCCCATGCACAGCGCCAGCCCGGCGCTGGCCAGCGCGGCCGCGGTGGTTACTCTCCGTCGGCGAAACGACTGCGGGAGCGGCAGCGGCGCGGCGAAGATGAGGCCGAGGGAGAGCAGCCCGGCGGTGCCGGCTCCGAACAGACCAGCGGAAAGGATCCCCTCGACGGCGAACTGCCCGACCGCGTATTTCCCGACCACCTTGGTGTCGATCTCCTTTACGGTCAGGTTGAGCGGCGCGCCCTCGTCGCGGTCGTTGCTCGCGACTTTCATCCAGTAGCCGAGGTCGATGATGAACACCGCCGGCATCGCGATCACCGGCAGCAGCACGAGCGCGCGCAAAAAGCGCCGCCGCAGCCACGGAGCCACCAGCAACCCGGCGCAGGCCAGGGCCAGCCCGATCGGAGCGAACCTCCGCTCGAATCCCGCCAATCCGCCGAGGGGCTGTATGCCGACGTAGTGCCCGAGCGCGTCCAGCTCGAACGTATCGCCCTTCACGCCGGTCGGGCTCACTTTCACCACCAGGACGCGCTGGCCGTATTGCGGCGCACGCGCCTCCATGGTCCACCACGGCAGATACCAGGAAGCGGCGAGCGCCACCGCCGCCACGATGACCAACGTCCAGACCGCCACGGGGTCGGCGCGGATTTCCGCCGCCGTCTTCACTTGCGCGGTTCTACGAGCAGCCAGCCCGTCATCTCCATGTGCAAGGCAGAGCAGAACTCGGTGCAATAGTACGGGTAGACGCCGGGTGTGTTGACGACGATCTCGGCGGTCTCGGTAGCGCCTGGATCGAGCGCGAGGTTCACGTTGTAGCCGTGCACGCCGAAGCCGTGCGTCGCGTCGCGCGCGGTTTCCACGTTGGTCCAGTGAAACACCACCTTGTCGCCCTCTTTCACGCGCACGATGTCCGGCGTGTAGTGCGAGCGCATCACCGTGCCCTTCACCGTCACCGTCGAGCCGCTCCGGGTGACCCCCTCCTTGCCCTGCAGGGTGGCGAACTCGGAGTGCTTCATCTTGGCCGGGGCCCATCCGGTCTCGGGGTAGGTCGACCAGGCCTGCAGCAGCTCGACGGGCATCATCTGCGCGTTGTGCGGCTCGCCAATGGTGGGCGTGTCGGAGAGCAGCACCATCTTCGGGCCGCTGATGTCGATGAGCTGCAGGTTCTGCGGGTGGAGCGGCCCCAGCGCCGGATAGCGATCCACCGACCACTTGTTGAGGGCGACGAGATACTTCCCGTACGGCTTGCGCGTGTTGGATCCCGGCGCCTGCAAGTGGCCGATGTTGTAGTGCACGGACACCTTGTCGACCGGCTTCCAGGCCTGGTCGATCGGGTTGTAGGGCGGGCCGAGCGTCCACTTGGCCACCGCCGAATCGAGAAACAGCGACGTGTATGCAAAGCCCTTGTCGTCGAAGACGGTGTGCAGCGGGCCGAGCCCGAGCGGCACGTGCGCGGTGAGGCAGGCGTCGTATTTCAGGATCGGCACGCCGAACGGGTCTTTCCCGTCGAAGTTGCCCTGGTCGATGGCGGCCTTGATCTTGTCCCAGCCGAAGACGGTGACGAACGGATCGAGCTTGCCGGAGACGGTGAGGTACTCGCCACCGGGCGTGATGTCGACGCCGTGCGGGCTCTTCGACTCGGGGACGAAGTAGAGCAGCTTCTCCGCGATCGCCGTCTGCAGTGACAGGACCCGAATGCCATTGACCACCTTCACCTTGGTCGGGTCGTTGGCCAGCTCCAGCGCTCTTTTCCAGTTGAACACGTGCAGGTAGTCCATCTCGCGCTCGGAGGCCCCGATCTCCATGGGCGGCTTGTTCTCGAGGACGCCGCCGGTGGACATCTCGGTGTTGAGCGAGTTGAGGAAGAACCAGCCGTCGGAGGGCCCCTTGCCCAGGATGCTCAGGTCCTGGAAGTAGGGCGGCAGCTCCACCTGGAACGACTCGGCGAGAATGATCCGGCCGGCCTTGCGATCGAACTTGAGGAAGCTGGCCGAGCCCCGGTACTTGTCCTGGTATTGCTCGATCGGCGCGTAGCCCTTGGGCTCGCTGAAGGGCATCGGGAAGAAGGCGCTCTGGACCAGGTACTCGCTGTCGTCGGTCCACACCGCGTGGTGATCGGAGACGGTGTTGGGCGTCTTGAAGATCAGCTTCGTCTTCATGTCCCTCATGGAGACGATCCCGACGCGGCCGGCGCTCTTGTCGGAGACGGCAATCCACTCGCCGTCGTACTTGCCGTTGGTGAGCGACACCTGCGGGTGGTGCAGGTCACCCCAGGTCAGCGTGGGCAGGCCGGCGCCGAACGAGCCGTTCTTCAGTATCTCGCCCGACTCCTTTTCGCCTTGCCCCCAGCCTTGCCAGGAGTCGGGGGAGTAGACGGGGATCTCCTTGAGGAGGCGCATCGACGGGACGCCGTAGAGCATCACCGAGCCGCGGTGGCCGCCCGAGGTGACCATCACGAACTCGTCGTAGCGGCCCGGCGGCACGAACACCTTGAGCGCGGCTG
>CAYQQT010000196.1:0-7015 GCA_964419375.1 uncultured bacterium | reverse complement strand
GGCGGGGCGGCGGGTGGTTTGGAAGGTGTTGCGGACGTTGCCGGAGTTCGAGGTGCCGGTGCGGACGCGGCGTGGGGTGTTTGGGGTGAGCAACAGGGATGCGGGGGTGGGGCGCATCCTGTTCATCCATCGGGAGTACGAGTGGGGTGTCATCGACAAGGCGCTGCGCATCGCGGTGGCGGCCGGCAAGCTCGCGCCACGGAGCCCCGGACTGGTGCTCGATATCGGAGCCAACGTCGGCACCGTCTGCATTCCGCTCGTCGGTGATGGCCGGTTCGCGGGCGCGCTGGCGGTGGAGCCGGAGGCGGGCAACCACCGGCACCTGGTCCGTAATCTCCAGCGCAACGGCCTCGCGCCCGTCGTCCGCGCCTTCAACTGCGCCCTGTCATCGACCACCGGCAGCGCGACGCTCGAGCTGTCGAAAAACTCCGGCGACCACCGTGTGCGCATGCACGGCACGTCCGCCGCGCAGCTCTATCATGAAGACCGCCGCCCCCTCGCCAGCGTGCCCGTCTACCGCCTGGACGATTTGCTCGAGAGCGCGGCAGTGGCGGCGTCCGACGTGGCGCTGATCTGGATGGACGTGCAGGGGCACGAGAGCCACGTCCTCGAAGGCGCGCAGAAGACGCTGGAGGCGCGGATGCCGGTCGTCGCCGAGTTCTGGCCCTACGGTCTCGCGCGCACGGGCGTGTCACCCGAGCGGTTCACGCGGCTCATGCAGGACCGCTTCGACACCTTCTACGACCTCGCGGAGGAGGCCCCCGTCGCGCGGCCTACCGCCGACATCCGCCTTCTCTACGACAAGCACGAGCACTTCAAGAGCTTCACGGACCTGCTGCTGATCCGAGCCTGATATCGAGGAGCGCCACGGCTTCGCCGGGGCGCTGCCGAGCGTCGGGGGGTATGGGGGCCCTTCGAGGCCCCCCATCACGGTTGGCGCCAGTACCCTCCGTCGCGGGCGACGAACGCATCGGCTTCGGGCGGCCCCCACGTGCCCGCCTCGTACATGGCCAATCCCTCCGGCGTGTCGGTCCAGGTGTCGAGGACGGGCTGCAGGAGCGCCCAGGCGTGCTCGACCCAGTCGCCGCGCGCGTAGAGCGTGGGATCGCCGTGGATGGCGTCCAGCAGCAGGCGCTCGTAGGCTTCGGGCGGCTCGCCGCCGAAGACCTCGCCGTACTTGAAATCGAGCGTCACGGGTCCGAGCTTGAGGTCCGGCCCCGGCGTCTTGGCCACCACGGTGAGGGAGATGCCCTCGTCGGGCTGGATGCGGATGACGAGCCAGTTCGGCTCCACGCCGGCCGGGTCGCGGCGGAAGATCATGTGCGGCGTGCGGTGGAAGCGGATCACGATCTCGCTCACGCGCTTGGCCAGCCGCTTGCCCGTGCGGAGGTAGAAGGGCACGCCCGCCCACCGCCAGTTGTCGACCTTCACTCGCAGCGCCGCGTACGTCTCCGTGCTCGACTCCGGCTTCACGCCCTTTTCCTGCCGGTACCCGGGCACCGGCTTGCCGTTCACGTAGCCGGCCATGTACTGCGCGCGCAGGGCCGACTCGTCGACCTTGGCGGGATCGATGGGGCGGATCGCCTGCATGACCTTGTTCTTCTCGTCGCGTACGGCGCCGGCGTCGAAGGTGACGGGCGCTTCCATCGCGATGAGGCAGAGCAGCTGCAGGAGGTGGTTCTGCATCATGTCCCGCAGCGCGCCCGACTCCTCGTAGTAGCTGCCGCGGCCTTCGACGCCGATCGCCTCCGCCACCGTGATCTGCACCTCGGCCACGTGGTTACGATTCCACACCGGCTCGAACATCCCGTTCGCGAACCGGAAGACGAGGATGTTCTGCACCGTCTCCTTGCCCAGGTAATGATCGATGCGGTAGATCTGGTCCTCGCGGAAGACGCCCGCCATCTGGCGATTGAGCGCGCGCGCGCTCTCGAGGTCGCGCCCGAAGGGCTTCTCCACGATGAGCCGCGTCCATCCCGCCGGCTCCTGCCCGAGGCCGGCGGCGCCGAGGTTGGCGACGATGTCGTCGTACAGGCTGGGCGGTGTCGCGCAGTAGAAGAGCCGGTTGGCGCCGCCGCCGTGCGCCTGCTCGATGCTCTCCAGCCGCTCGCGCACGCGCCCGTACAGCTCGGCGCTGCTCGGATCGCCCGCCACGTAGTGCACGCTGGAGGCGAACCGCTCCCACACGAGATCGGAGGGCGGCTTCAGCCGGGCGAACTCGCGCACGCCCTCACGCACCTTGGCGCGGAAGGCGGCGTCGGTGAGCTCGGTGCGCGCGGTGCACACGATGGCGAACGGCTCCGGCAGCGTGCGCGCGGCATACAGGCTCCAGAGGGCCGGCATGAGCTTTCGGTGCGTGAGGTCGCCCGACGCCCCGAAGATGATGAGCGAGAACGGCTCATCGCCGGACGGCATGGCCACCGAACGCATTCCGCATCGCGGCGAGGAGCCGGTCCGCATAGGAGTTGTCGCGCCGGGAGCGGAAGCGCGCGAACAGGGAGGCGGTGATGGTGGGGGCGGGGACCGCCTTCTCCACCGCGTCTTCCACCGTCCAGCGGCCTTCGCCCGAGTCCTCCACGTACGGCTTGAGGCCGGCGAGCTTGGGATCGGCGGCGAGGGCGTCCGCGGTCAACTCGAGGAGCCAGGAGCGCACGACGCTGCCCTGGTTCCAGAGCTTCGCGATGGCGGGCAGGTCGAGCCCGTAGTCGGAGACCTCCATCAGCTCGAAGCCCTCCGCGTAGGCCTGCATCATCGCGTACTCGATCCCGTTGTGGATCATCTTCACGTAGTG
Organism: uncultured bacterium; assembly: GCA_964419375.1. Lineage (GTDB taxonomy): Bacteria > Methylomirabilota > Methylomirabilia > Rokubacteriales > CSP1-6 > JBBDXO01. Next base: position 4,224 of record CAYQQT010000196.1, on the reverse strand, counting down.
GCCGCTGCCGACGCCGCCCGTGTGCAGCCAGCCGTCGGGCGGCGCCAGCGTCTTGAAGAGCGGGGCGAGCCGCTGCACGGCCGCCTTCTCGCCGCCCACCATCAGGCAGTACCCGTTCTGCAGCCCCCAGACGCCGCCGCTGGTGCCGGCGTCGACGTAGTCGATGCCCTTCGCCGCCAGCTCGCGCCCGCGGCGCACGTCATCCTTGTACTTCGTGTTGCCGCCGTCGATGATGGTGTCGCCTTTGGACAGGATCCCGGCCAGCGCCTGGATCGTCGTCTCCGTGGGGTCGCCCGCGGGCACCATGACCCACACCGCGCGCGGCGCCTTCAGCATGGTGGCGAAGTCCCCGAGCGTCGTTGCCAGCGCAGCACCGTTCGCGGCCGCCAGCGTGGCGGCGTTCGCGGACGGATCGTACGCCACGATGCGGTGACCGTCGCGCACGAGGCGCGTCGCCATGTTGCCGCCCATGCGGCCGAGGCCGACGAATCCGAGCTCCATCAGCGAGTCCTCCCCGAGTCGAGGCGAGTGGCAAGCGTGGCGGCGAGCCCGTCGATCGCCTCCGCGGCGGAGCCGTCGAGCGGCAGCCACAGCGCGCGGCGCTGCGCGGCGCGCAGGGTGGCGAGATCGCCGAGCGCCTGCGCCATCTTGAGCGTGCCGAAGGTGTACACCTCTCCGGGAATGGGCACGTCCACGCCGTCCTTCTGCGTGAGGATGACGAGGATCGGTGTGGGGGGGCCGCCTTTGTGGAGCTGCCCGGTGGAGTGCAGGTAGCGCGGCCCGTAGCCGACCGTGGTGGCCAGGCGCGTGCGGTCGCGCACGAGCGTGCGCAGGCTCTGCAGGGCGGTGGTGGTGGCGTCCGTGGGCGTGAGGTACGCGAGCAACGCGACGTAATCGCCGGCGCGGGACTCCGCCAGCACCGCGGCCATGTCGTCGGGGCCGTTCGGCGGCCACTGTGGAAGCTGGCCCGTGTCGCGATACGTCGCGAGCGCCGCCTGGGTGGCCTCCTTGGCCTGCGCGACGTTCGGCTCGTCGAAGGGGTTGAGCCCGAGCACGACGCCCACCGCCGCCGTCGCAATCTCCCAGCGCAGGAACTCGCCGCCGATGTCGAGGCGATCGTCGAGTGGCAGCCGGATCACCGGATGGCCGGCGGCGCCGAGCGCGCCCAGCCCCCGCTCGGTGGCGGCGTCCTCGCCGAGGGTGATGGCCACGAAGACACGATCGGCGCCGTACAGGGCGGGCGCGCCCAGGGGCTCGCCGCTGATCACGACGAGGCCCTTGCCCTGCTTGCCGGTGGACTCGGTGATGAGCTGCTCGAGCCAGGCGCCGAAGGAGCGTAGTGGCTCGGCGAGCACGAGCGTCACCTTGTCGCGGCCCGCCTGCGCGAAGCCGCCCAGCGCAGCGGCGAGGGCGAGCCCGGGGTTGTCGGCCACGGCGACGCCGGCTCCGCACCGCTCGGCCATCGCGGCCGCGCGTGCGAGCAGGCCCTCGATGTTCACACCGAGGAGCGCGCCGGGCACCAGCCCGAAGTAGGACAGCGCCGAGAAGCGGCCGCCGATGCCGGCGTCGTTGATGAAGGCGCGCCGGAAGCCGGCGTCGCGCGCGAGGCGCTCGAGGGGCGTGCCCGCGTCGGTGATGGCGACGAAGCGCGCGCCCGGCTGCTCCACCTTCGCCTCTTCGACCTCGCGACGGAAATACTGGTACAGCGAGTTGGACTCAGTGGTGGTCCCGGACTTGGACGCGACGATGAAGAGCGCTCGGCGCAGATCGAGGCGCTCGCGCACCGCGCGAATGGCTCCGGGGTCGGTGGTATCGAGCACGGTGAGGCGGGGAGCGCCGGGAGCGGCGCCGAAGGTCGCCGACAGCACCTCGGGGGCGAGGCTGGAGCCGCCCATGCCGAGGAGGACGACCTCGGTGACGCCGTCCTTCTTCACCTCGGCGGCGAAGGCGATGAGGTCGTGAGCGCGCGCGCGCATGGCGGCGGGCGCGGTGAGCCACGCGAGGCGGTTCTTCACGGCGGCGCGCACGGTGTCGTTGCTGCTCCACAGGCTCGTGTCCTGTGCCCACATCCGCCGTCCCGCGTCGAGCTGGGTCAGCCGCGCCACAGCCTGATCGACCACTGGATCCCTCACGGTGTCCCCGGCATCGTGGCCGCCTGCGAGAGCCGCGCACTCGGCTGTCTCCAGAGCGGCGATCTTCGCCACCCGGCGCCGATGACGCTCGACCCCGGAAAAGCGGACGGACAGGAACGCGCGCGCCAGAGTGACGGCGGTGTCGGCGTCGATGACGCGTGCGCCCAGGCAGAGCACGTTGGCATCGTCATCCTCGCGCGACTGGCGCGCCGTGAACAGATCGTGACAGAGGGCGGCGCGGATGCCGCGCAGCTTGTTGGCGGCAATGGCGGCTCCCGCGCCGCTGCCACAGATGAGCACGCCCGCCTCCACGGTGCCCTCGCGCACCGCGTCGCCGAGGACACGCGCGTAGTCCGGGTAGTCGACGGCGTCGGTGGAGTCGGTGCCGAAGTCGGTCACGGCGTGGCCGTCGGCGCGCAGCGCGGCCGCGATGGGGGCCTTGTGCGGGAAGCCGGCGTGGTCGCACGCGATGCCGACGCGCATGCCGAGCGAGTATCGCAGAGCTAGCCGGCTTTGGCGACGGGCAGCAGCGCCGCCGCCGCGCGGTCCACGAGCCAGAGCAGGCGGCCGTCGACGGGGCGGACCATGCCGGCAGGCAAGGTGGCGCCGTGCGGGCCGAGCGCGGCCTTCACGACCTTGGCCTTCTCCGCTCCCGAGACCAGGAAGACGACGCGCGCGGCGGCGGTGAGGATGGGCAGCGTGAGCGTGAACCGTTGCGGGATCGAGGCGGCGCTCGCGTGCACGGCCGCCACCGAGCGGAAGACTTCCTTCAGCACGGGCGAGCCGGGGAAGAGGGAGGCGGTGTGGCCGTCGATGCCGAGGCCCAGCAGCACGAGGTCGAAGCGCGGCAGCGCGCCGCGCCGGCTCTCGAACACCTGCGCGATCGTGCGCGCGTAGCCCGCCGCCGCTTCTTCGGGGTCCTCCGCCTCGCCGCGGATGCGGAAGACCTGCGCGGGCGGCACCGGGACCTTCGACAGCAGCGCCTCGTGCGCCATGCGGTAGTTGGAGTCGCGGTGATCGGCTCCCACGCCCCGCTCGTCGCCGAAGAACACCCACGTGCGCGCCCACGGCATGCGGTCGCGCAGGGGCGGCAGCGCCAGCCGCTCGTATGATGCGCGCGGGGTGGCGCCGCCCGCGAGCGCGATCATGAAGCGGTTGTGCGCGGCGACGGCGTCCTCGGCGGCTGCCAGCACCTCGCGCGCGGCGGCCTCCGCCAGGGCCTCGTCGGTGTCCACGATGCGCACTTCGGGGGCTCCGCTCATGCCCCGATCATACCCTTTCGTCCAGCCGCTGTTGCCGGTCGAGTGCGCGGCGATACCGCACGTGCCGGGCGGCGTCGGGAGCAAACGTCTCCCCGAGGGGCGCGCGCACGGCGGCGAGATCGGGGACGGCGCCGAGCGCGTGCAGCGCGAGCAGCGCGGCGCCGCGACTGGTCGCCTCCGTCTCGCGCGACCACGTGACGGCACGCCCGCACGCGTCCGCGATCATCTGCGTCCACGCGCGCGAGCGAGCAATGGCGCCCCCAGACGCAATGATGACGTGATCGGCGGCCGCGTGCGGCGCCAGCAGGTCGTACACGAGGGCCAGACGCAGCGCCACCGATTCCAGCGCCGCGCGCGTGATCTCCACCGCGGTGGTGTCGAGCGACAACCCGGTGATGGCCGCCCGCCGGTCGCCCCGCCAGCCGGGCGCGCGCTCACCGGCGAGGAACGGCAGCACGGTGAGCCCGTGCCCGTCGGCGGGCTCGGCGGCGACAGCCGCTTGCAGGGCGGCGTCGTCGGGGAGGGCGAGGACGTCACGACACCACGCGTAGACATTGCCGCCCTCGGAAGTGGCGCCGCCGAGCATCCGCCATCGTGAGTCGATGCTGTAGCGCCAGAGCCCGCGCGGCGGCGCGGGCGCGCGCTCGCTCACCACTCTCAGCGCGGCGGAGGTGCCGACGTTCAGCGCGATGCCGTGAGGGTCGATGCATCCGGAGCCGACGTTGCCGGCGGCTCCGTCGCCGACGGCGGGAAACCACGGCACCGATCGCAGCGTCGGCCACCGGCGCGCCCACGGCCCGCGCAGGCCCCGCCGCGCCTGCGTGCGGTCG